>JAYVXG010000277.1:0-1858 GCA_043785475.1 Armatimonadota bacterium | reverse complement strand
TCCTTGGTTCTGGCACCAGTAATGGGGTTCCAATGTTGGGGGTTCATTATTCTCCCGAATTCTTAGCCAATCCCAAAAACCATCGGATGCGCTCTTCGTGTCTGCTCAAAGGGCCAACCGGAAATTTCCTGATTGATTGCACTCCTGAAATGCGGCTGCAACTGGTTCGGGCGGATATCTTCTCGGTTCAAGAAGTCCTGATCACACACACTCATGCTGACCATGTGATGGGTATGGACGACTTGCGGTCGTTTTGCATGATTGAGGAACGGGCATTACCTATTTATACGCTTCCTCGTTATCAGGACGATATTCGGCGCATCTTTCCGTACGCTTTTGGCGACGTCCCTGTGGGGGTTTTCGTGCCACGATTTGATCTACGTGATGCTCCCGAAGTTCTTGAGTCGGTCGGCTTTACCATCAATATTTTTGAGGTTCAGCACGGTCATGTGCCCTGTTTGGGAGTTCGTGTCAACGACTTCGCCTATATAACCGATGTCAGTCATATTGCGGATGCCGTCAAGTCCAAACTGATTGACTTAGATACCTTGGTTATTGACGCGGTGCGACACAAGCCACACCCAAACCACTTTCATTTTGCGGCAACGGTAGAAGTCATTAAAGAGTTGAATCCGAGAATCGCGTACTTGACTCACCTTTGTCACGAGTATGACCACAACACATTCGAAGGGTCTTTACCGCCCAATATTCGGTTGGCGTACGATGGTCTGACCATTTCGATATAATAAAACAGCCTTCGATGGGTCGAAGGCTCGTTTGTTTTTATAAAGTTATTTGGTGGCTTGAATATTCAGGATGCCATCGGTACTCATCGTAACCGTATAATCTGAAGCAGAAAGGACCGAGGTTGCAGCCGTTTGAGCGTCCACCGCGGAGATATCCCATTGGAGATCGCGTTTGGCTTCGGTCGCAAACTGCAGATGGACGACCGTTCGATATTTGGTGGCTAAAAGCTTTGCGAATACGATCAAGTCACCCTTTCCAACTGCTTCTAGCTCGGTGCTTGAGCCAGGAACAATTACGAGGTGCTTTGCATTTTCGCCAGTAGCTTCGATTTGAAACACTGCCGTCAGTTCGTTGGCATTCGATAGAGTTGCGTCGAACGGCTTGTTGGAGTCAACATCTTTCTTCTTCAGTAGCTTTTGATCATCGAAGTTTACAACGGTAACCGTCTTGGGTCCATTACTATCAAACGTCAATTTTGGTTCGCCCTTCACCATCTTGATTTCGATCAAATCTTGAGCCTTTTGGGGAGCAACACGACGTTGAACTTGGGAAATCACTGAACCTTCATTCGGTCCATCACTTCGGGTTTTGATGGCCGTAAAAGCTCCGAAGATCGCAATACAAGCGAGAGCGCCAAAACCTAGGTTCCGCCAAAATGTTCCGAGCGAAATCGTCTGCTTTTTCGGGTTAGCCGCCAATCGATCGGCGATCATTGACGACAAATGAAAAGGGACTTCTATCTCCTCTTCGGGCATCTTGCCAAGCATATACATTGTCGTTACGAACTGATCGTAATCATCTTTGAGCCCAGGATCGGTCCCAAAGCGAGCCTTAATCTGCTGTTCCAAACCAGGGTCAATTGTTCCCTCGTATAGATCTGAAAAGTGTTCCTGCAATCTTTCCTGGCTCATGTGTCTTGATTCTCCCTAGTTAAGTTTATGATGGTACGACTTCCCTATACAGTGAATAGTTCCTCATTTTCAGCAAGTATTTCTCTCAGACTTATTCGGGCTCGATTAAGTCTGCTCTTCACGGTTCCGAGCGGAAGGTCAAGTGCTTCGGCGATTTCTTCGTAAGTCTGTTGCTCGGCGTGAAACATGATGATCATCGC
>JAYVXG010000276.1:0-6320 GCA_043785475.1 Armatimonadota bacterium | reverse complement strand
AATTGGTTTGAGCTGTTCGAAATCCATTTTGGGTGGCGTGATGTCCTGTCAATCTACTCTGTTCAATTTGCCTTCCCATGCAAAAAATCCCTTAGGTTCACGCCGAACTTAAGATTGGCTCAAATAATTTACCCGAGACTGACAGAGACGAAAGTACTTATTTCTGAGGTATTTACGGGTCAAAAAATCTGCAAAAATACCCATAGCTACTTATATCGCGGAACAAGCAAATTTACTGGAAGCTGAAAGCTGGAGCCTGTTAGCTTCTTATGGTAGCATCCTAACCACACATTCCCTTATGTCTACCATTTCTCTGATCTGTTTGATGCTTGGTATAGCCGCCGGCGCAGGCATCGTTTACGTGATGCTTCGAACCCGTTTTCAGGCTTGGGAGACCGCCATGCGCGAGCGCGTTCTAACCCAAGAACAAGAGCTTAATGCAAGGCAAGAGAAACTCAATGAACTGTTGCCGATTGAAGGCGAATTGAGGCAACTTCGAGAGAACCTGACCGCCCAAACTAGAAAAGCTGAAGAGGCATTAATCCAACGCGACACCGAACGAGAGTTTAGATCCAAGCTGCAGACTGAGCTTGAGGCATCGAACCGCGAAATTGTTGAGAAAGAGGCGTCGCTTCGGCGCGATCGCGAACGATTTCTCGATGAAAAGGAGACTCTTGAGAATTCCTTCGCGAACCTTTCAAAGCAAGCTTTAGCCCAGGCACAGACTTCTTTCATGGAGATTGCGAACGAGAAGTTTGCCAATGAACGAAAAGTCGGTCAAAAAGAGATTGACGAAGTCTTGGCTCCCATGCGCGAGACCCTGAACCAGTTAAAGGAACACACCAAGGAAATCGAAGAGAAGCGAACCGAATCGTACGCCCAGCTAACCTTGCAAGTGCGCAACCTTATGATGTCCACGACAAAACTTGGAAACGCCCTTAATCGCCCCGAAGGTCGAGGATCGTGGGGTGAATTAACCCTGCGCCGAGCTGCCGAGCATGCCGGCCTTGTCGAAGGAACCGATTTCGATATGCAGGTTCATACCACCACCGAGGACGGAAAATTCCGGCCGGATATGGTCGTTCGGCTTTCCAACAATCGGGTTATCGTGGTCGACGCAAAAGCCCCGCTCTCGGCATATCTTTCTTCGCTCGAAACCGAAGATCCGATCGAGAAGTCTTTCAAGTTGAAGGAGCATGCATCTCAAGTCCGAAAGCACATCAACCAGCTTTCGACGAAGCAGTACCAGGGCATGTACGCCGATACTGCCGACTTTGTCGTCATGTTTGTACCCAACGAGGCGCTTTACCAAGTCGCGATCCAAGAAGACCCCGACCTGCTCGAAGAAGCCTTCCTGCGCAAGGTCATTCTCGCAAACCCGATGACGCTCGTCGCCCTCCTCAAGACCATTGCCAATGGAATGCAGCAACAGAAGGCGTACGAGAATGCCCTCCAAATCGCCAAACTTGGCGGCGAACTGCATGACTCGGTGGCGGTTTTCGCCGAGCATTTCGCGGGAGTTGGCAAAGCCCTCGGCATGGCCGTTCGCAAGTATAACGATGGAATCGGCTCGATGGAGAAGAACGTCTTGCCCAAGACTCGCCGAATGAGAGAGCTCGGTGCAAAAGCACACAAAGCCCTCGAAGATCCTGAGTTTTTGAATGCGGTTGTGAAGCCTCACTCACTTCCAACCCCAGCGGCGAAAGACGAGCCTGAGACCGAGAGTTTGTTCTGAACTTTTCGTAAATTCATCCCTTCCGTCTCGCTCGCCAAGCATAAGGAAATGAAGATGGGTTGGCGAGCGATCCACCTTCCCTATCTAGGGAAGGACTTTAATCACGGACTCTTTCATTAGCTATTCGATGTCCTGAACTGCAATTTCACCAAGGCAAATCATCCGAATAAATTCAGCTACGCCATCGGCATTGGCCAGGACCCTACGGGCAGAGATTCGCACAACTGAGATGCCTGATTCATTGAGGAGCCGATCTCGGTGAGCATCTATTTCGGCGGTGCCCTCATGAGCCTGTCCATCGATTTCAAACACGATTTTCAACTTCTCAAAATAGAAATCAACCGTGAATTTTCCAAGAAGTGGCACTTGCCGCCGTAGACGAAACTCCTTATTGACTTTCGGCCTCAACCGCTGCCAAATCATGACTTCCGGCAATGACATTTGTTGCCTCAATGATCGTGCACGAGCAATTTTTGTCGAAGGTGTTTTTCCAAATATAGCTACGTCTCGCTTCGAAGAACTCATGTCAAACCGATTTTACTACCTAGAAATCTAATTGGTCCGGCAAAGACTACAGAATGAAACTATCCTCGTTGGGTGCCGCAAAACAAAAAGTCCTTCCCTAGATAGGGAAGGTGGCGCATCGGTCATTCCAAGACTTTCTTAACCAATGATCGATGCGACGGAAGGGATGAAGCCAGCCGTAATCGAGCTACTCTAGTCTCGATTCGAACACAAACGTCCCCGATCCGACTTCGACTTTGGACTTCACCGTCTTTCCGCCCTCAGTGACTCCCGTACCCGGAACAAACACCGTCGCCGACGTATTCGGCGGGACCACCACCGTAATCGTCAACTTGTTCCCTTCCCGCTTCCAGTTGCTCTCGATTCGACCGTACATCGAATCGTGGTGCGCCTTCACCCAAGTCAAATCCCCTACGACCGATGGTCGTATGAAGAATTTTTTGAACCCAGGACCAGATGGATCGGGTTGAATTCCGGCGAGGCCCTTATAAAACCATTCCGAAACGGACCCGAACATGGGGTGGTTGTGCGAGTACGTGTTGTCGCTAAACTCCCAATGCTCCCACATCGTCGTCGCTCCATTCGCCAGCATCCATCCCCAACCTGGGAACGTCTTTTGGTTCACGATTCGGTAGGCGATGTCATTCCGACCCGCGTTCGAGAGGGCCTGAAACAGGTACTTCGTGCCAAAAATCCCGGTGGTGAGGTGGTAGTCGTGGGCCTCGATATCCTTGATCAAGACGTCGAGCACTTTGGCTTTCATGTCTTCAGGCACTATTCCAAGCGCCAAAGGCATCGCCTGGCAACACTGGGTGCCAATATCGTAAGTTCCATTGGGTTTTAGGAAGTGGTCGTTAAAGTTCAGCTTCGCAAGGCTAATCGCATCTTGATTCTTGGGATCATTCTGCGAAATATCGAAATCGGTCATCCCGAGATTGGCGTTTAGAAAAGCTGACCCCGTGAGTGCTTGTGGTTTGGGAACCAAGCTCTCATGATCACTAATTCCATTCGTAAGGATTCCTTCGTTGCTCTTTGACCAAAGCAAGTTTAGATATTGCCGATGGAGCTCCCGATGCGTAAGGTTCTTCGTTTGGTCGCCGTAATAGGCTCTAAGATCATTCCTCAAATAGATGAACGCAGATCCCCATCCAACCGGCCCACTTTGATCTCCAAGTCCCTCATCAGCAATTCCCACATACGGCGCGGTCTCGGTAAATCCATGATTCTTCCGCACCGACTCGGCCAATTGGTCAATCGTGTTTCCATAAAACCGGGCCATGGCGAACGTGTACATCGCCATCTCACTCGTGGCGACTTGGTCGCCGCCGTAACCAAACTTCTCGCGGTGCGGACAATCCGATTGCACGCTAAACAAGTTACTGAGCAAAGTCCATTCCACCATATTCTGAATCTGGTTGAGCATCGGATTCGAGCACTCAAAGGACCCGACCTGCTCAACGTCCGAATTCATGCGCAAGCCTTCAAACGAATCAATCGTTGGCTTGCCAGGAAAGCCCGTGACCTCGACGTACCGAAATCCGTGGAACGTAAACCGCGGTTGAAAAACCTCCACGCCTGAACCGCGACAAATATATTCGTCGATCTGGAAAGCCGTCTTCGGCTCGCCTTTTCCATCGTAAACGTAGTCCTTGCCGCCACCCTTATGTTGTCCCACCACCGAGGTCATTCCGTTCAGTGAGCCGTCTTTGTAGAGCAACTCACCCGATCGCAGGCGTACTCGCGTTCCGGCTGGACCTGTGACCCGCATTCGCGTAACTCCTGCGAAGTTCTGGCCAAAATCGACGATGAACACGCCAGGCTTCACTTCGTTGATATGGACAGGTTTAAGAGTTTTAGTTATCCGAATCGGCGGAGTCCGTTGTGCCGCCAAGACAGCATTCGTTGGGGTTGTTGCCAAAACAGGAGTTTCCCATTCTGGCCCATGGTGCCCCAAGGTGTCCCATCCTTTGATTTCTCGGCGGGCATCGTAGACTTCGCCAAGATAGACGCTGTTTCGAATGATCGGCCCATCTGCTACTCGCCAATTCTTGTCGGTGACGACGGTGAGACCAGAGCCATCTTTATATTTGATATGGAGTTCAGCAATAAGCTTTGGATCACCAATTGCCAAGTGCTCTCGAAGATTTAGATGGCCCCACATCTTCAATGGAAGTGGATTGTAAAATCCATTGCCAAGCATGGCTCCCACCACGTTCTCACCCGGCTTCAGCTGCTTGGTGACATCAAACGTCTGGTATGAGATTCGTTTGGCGAAATCGGTCCAGCCAGGATCGAGTTGATGGTCTCCGACCTTTACCCCATTGAGGTGCGGTTCGAAATAGCCCAGCCCTGCCATGGTCAGTATTGCGCTGGCAACTGGCTTTTCAATCCGAAATTGCCGACAAAATAGGGGAGCAGGAATATCGCCAAACTGATCATCCTCGAAAGTGACCGGTTTCGACCGTTGTTTAATCCAACTGCCATGCCAGTCCGCCTTCGATAATAAACCCATCGTCCACATCCCGTCCGGGCTCCATCTGCCCGATTCACCGATACCATCCCAAACTTGCACCTTCCAAAAGCATCTCTGACGAGAAATCAAAGTTTTCCCAACATAGGCAATTTGAATTGAAGCATCCGACGCGACTTTTCCGCTATCCCACAAGTCTCCTTTGCCTGCCTTGAGCCGATCCAGAGTCGAGGCCACCAGGATCTGGTAAGCGGTTTGCTTTGCCCCCCGCGATGAGGAAGTTAGCCGCCAACTCAGCCGGGGATGCACCTCATCAATGCCGATTGGATCGACTTGATATTCACACCGGAGATGTTCAACGTTCATCGCAGACCTAGTGGCAAAATTAGACGAAGATATAAAGAGTAAGAGAGACAATGGGTGCATCAGAAATCACAACTTACTTCTTTCCATTGAACAGCCACCGAAGAGCGTTCGGCATCTCTGACCTTCCATGGGCGTCCGAGTGGAAGCCGTGCCCGGGCGTAAACATGCAGTCATAACCTTTGAACTTCAACGCTGCGGCCATCTGCTGACACGAAAGGAACCAATTGCCATGCTCGTTATCAAGGTCCTGGTCCCCGTCTTGCAAGAAGACTCGAATGGGCTTCTTGTCCACCTTTCTGATCAGTGCCGGATAGTTGTGACCGCCTTCCTTTTTGGTGGCTCCGCTCGCAATATTCGTGTACGAACCCACCCATGACAGAACTAGGCCAAATTTATCGGGCCGCTCCCACGCCGCCGTCCACGCGCAGATTCCGCCAGATGAGACACCCGCCATGCATCGGATAGCTGGGTCTTGAGAAATTTTGACGCTCAAGGTTTGGGCTGCGATCGGCTCGTATTCCTCAAGAAAGTAGCGAACGTATTCATTGGAGAGAACATCGTACTGCCGAGATCGGATCGACCGGGCATCGGGAATCGTGACGCTTGGAGAAATGAAAATCGCAATACACGGCGGAATCTCGCCCTTGGCAATCATGTTATCAAGGCACGGAAGCGCATATCCCTTCGGTCCGGCTCCATCCTGGAAGACGATCAGTCCATAGCCGCCTTCTGGCTCGGGTTTGGCCGGTTTATACACCCACCAATCGCTCTGTGTCTCCGGATAAAACTTGCTAATTTGTTTGGGCATCACCATCAACTCTCCCTTCGGAACCGCCGGATTGACAATCATTTCGGGCGGAACTTTGTACACCTCAACTTTTCGACTGTTACCCACTTTTTGCCCGTCAGCGTAGTAATCGACCGTGTAGGCGTCCATGTAGTTAAGGTCCGCAACGTTGGCAAAATAGCCGTCACCAAGCTTTTTGAGTTGAATCGTGGGGCCGTTGGGGGTCAATCGAGCCTCGACCTTCTGGGCCGACTCCGCCCGCAGACCAAAGGCAACCTTTCGGTCTTCGATTCGAGGAGGCATCCCCCGGGCACTATCGTTCGTTTTAATAAAGGTTGTCGCCGCCATGGCATATTCAGTTTGGTCGAGGTGATTGAGAGCATTTTCCAAATCGACGAGGGACTTGAGCTTCGTTTGCATCGCCAAAAGAATCAGAG
>JAYVXG010000275.1:0-1863 GCA_043785475.1 Armatimonadota bacterium | reverse complement strand
ATTTGAGACGATTTCCATGTCGTTGAAATCGGCTTCAACGGCATCGAACTTCTTTTCTATTTCATGCAACTTCTGAATCATTCGGAATAACTACAGTGTACCGTTCCGGCCCAGGCGCACATTTGAAGGTAATGAGAGAGAGGAACGAAGCTTAAGCTGCTTCAAGGTGTCGGCTCTGGCAAACCTTAAACCTATTCCTTCCCGCATTCTTGGCTTCATACAGTGCCATATCGGCATCGTGGAGAACGTCGTAGAACGAATCATTGCCTCGGCGAACCTCACTGAGCCCCATGCTCACCGTAAGCACCAAATCGCCAATAACATCATCAGTTTTAATTTGCGCAATCGAGTCCATCAGTCGCTGAGCCGCAACGACCGCGCCATGAATATCCGAATCGTGATGAATAATGCAAAACTCTTCTCCACCTAAACGCCCGAAAACGTCAAATTTCCGAAGATGACTCTGGCAACATTTTGTCAATCGCCGCAATATCTCGTCCCCGGCCGCATGTCCAAAACCGTCATTAATTCGCTTGAAGAAATCTACATCCAAAATGGTGATGACAAATGGCGCACCGATATGGCGGTGGCGTTCCATCTCAAGAGTCCCATCATTGATCAATTGCCGTCGGTTCACTGCTCCAGTAAGATCATCGGTCGATGCCATGATCATCAGCTCTTTCTGAAGTCTCGACTGCTGGTCAAGGGCATAATTTAAGTCGTTGTTGATTGTCGCAAGTTCGTCGTTCTTTCGGCGAGCCAAAGTTGCTTCCGCCTGAACCATTTCGATTCGATGAAAAGCCTGCAAATCCCGCATCCGATTTTCGGACTGCTCTCCAACAAGCTTTTCCTTCAGCTTCAAATGTTGGAACAAATGCGTTAATGATCTCTTGTATAGACATAATTCTTGCTCGACAAACGCCATTCTCTCTAAAGATCGACACTCTGACATGACGTATCCCGTCGACTTGGCAAATGTGTAACTCCGCGTAAAGGTCCTTAGTGCCGATCTATATTTCCCGTACTTCGTGTAGATATCTCCCAAATCGAGAAGTATCGAGGAAATCATTGGAGCCTGAGAATGCTTCGCCGCCAACAGCCGAGCATGCCGAATCTCAAGGATGGCTTCTTTGTACATGCCCCGGTCCGAGTAGATCATAGCAAGGCTTGCATGACTATCACATGCCGCAGAGATATTGTCTAATTTAAGTAGGGCACTTCGAGTAATCCCCAACTCTTCAATCCCATGAGGACTTGGGTCTCTAAAGGCGTTTAGCTTAGCCATCGCATTGCGAGACTGCCAATATATGCCGTCGTTCACGCCATCTTTTGCCTCGTCGGTGGCCATTTCGTAATACTTGATTGCCGCATCAAGATCCTTACGCTCCTCAGAATTAACCCCCATGTTATACAGGGCGATGACTGCAACGTACCGATTGCCCGACTCAGTCGCCTTTTGGTAGGCATCCTTGAGAACCAGCAAACTCTGCTCATACCACCCCACATGGTGGTAATAACAAAATACGGTCATCAATGCGCTTGCGACCGAACTAATATCTTCCTCTTGTTCAAGAATCGTAATCGCTTGATTGGCCAACATCAAAGCTTCAACGGGATTGATTTTGGCCTCAATTGCCGCCAAGGTTCGCATAGCCTGACCGATCCCTCGTTGGTAGCCACAAGACTCTGCTTTAGCGAGAATTTCATTGGTCAAATCGCGGGCAGATGAAGGGTCTGATCCACGCAGAAGGTACGCCTGATTGTTTAGTGCGTCAATTTCCTTAATGTGATCTTGATCACGGTCGTGCAACATTACCTCCCTTATCCCAAGGACGATGTGCCACCTTTGGTCCCCGAAGGGAG
>JAYVXG010000274.1:0-6348 GCA_043785475.1 Armatimonadota bacterium | reverse complement strand
TGTGTCCTGGATGAGGGTTGACTTGCCGGAACCAGAGACCCCGGTGATGGAGACGAAGAGCCCAAGTGGTATGTCCACATTGATCCCTTGCAAGTTGTGTCCCGTAGCATTGCGAATGCTCAACCAACCATCTGACATACCCGACATGAGTCTACATCATCGGATGGATCAATTTCAAAGTCTTGCGAGTACATTGGAAAATTCATGACATCGCATAGTCGTCACCAACCCCATTAAGCATAAGAATACGATGAAATCTAGGATGTGATCAAAGGTATTCAGACGCCATTGTCCTTGGGCAAATTATCAACTTAACATTGAGCCCAGCTACGGCGTCGGCATGAATGGCCGAGATGAATGTCGTCCCAAGAATAAGACCGATCGGAAGACCTCTGATGATATCGGCTTCAAGTGCCCGTTCGTGACGAAGAACTAGGTAAAACTCGGACATGTTGTTCTCGACTCTCGTGGCTGCCTCCGCGTTTGCCAACCAAAGTGGCGTTCCGTCCGCCGTGCTCCAGAAGCTTTCGAAGGGAGCCAATGTTTGTCGTTGGTTCCGATTTCCAATTGCGGAAACAGAAGCTCACTTTAACGAATATATCTCCGAATCCGAAGCCCAGAAAATGCGGGCGATGGGCTTGACTCACGTTCGACTTTGTATTGCACCGAAGTTCATTTTGAACCCCTCGAACGGGACAGTTTTGGAGAGTTACGCGAAGAAGATCGACAAGGCAATCATACGATTTCAGCGGGCAGGAATGCTGGTCGTTGTCGATATTCACAATGAGGAGCGTAAGGTCGAAGGTGACGCTGCGTGGGAAAACAATTTTGTGAAGTTTTGGGGTAGCTACGCCAAGCGACTCTCGAGGTTTGATCCATCGTATACGGTTTTTGAGGTCATCAACGAACCGGTTTACGACAAAAAGGAGGATATATGGTTTGCGCTAAATCCTCGCTTGGTTTCGGCGATAAGAGCGAGCGCACCACGACACACCATTGTCGCGAGTGGTCCGAATTGGGGCGGGATTTGGGGATTGATGAAAATGAAGCCGTTGGCGGATCGAAACGTTGTGTACTCATTTCATACTTACGATCCGTTTGCATTCACCCACCAAGGTGCGACGTGGGCTGGCCCTGACGTAATGCTGCTTAAGGGAGTTCCTTATCCTGCGAATTCGGAGTCGGTTGCGCCGCTGATGGCTGGTTTAGCCGGGCATCCGAACTCTCAGAAGATGCTTGCTGATTATGGAAAGGAGAATTGGAATAAAGCGAAAATGCAGCAGAATTTTAAGCAGGCGATCGATTGGGGCAAGAAGTTTGGCGTCGCCCTATATTGCGGTGAATATGGAGTTTATCCGTTGAATTCGAAACCGGAGCATCGGGCAAATTGGTTTAGAGACTTTGGTCAGGTTCTTGCGGAGAATAGGATCGGCTGGTCGGTTTGGGGATGGGACGAAGGCTTTGGACTCGACCGCAAGATGGTCCACGGAAAACCAGTGGTTGACAAGGTAGTTGCGAAGGCGTTGGGCTTGAAGATTAGTCCGTAATCTTGCGTTTAAGCGCTTCGTTCGTGCCTCTGGTGATGACTATTTCTTCTTCATCGGCAGTCCTAGCTCGGAGGCACGAGATTTGGATGGCTTTCTCATTTTCTTGTCGCTCTTCAAGACGATTGGTTCGACCGGCACGGCGGGGACCCTTGGTAAACGCCGGGTTTTAGGTATCGCGATTTCTCGCTTGCCGCTCAGGTACTCGGCCGTCATTGTTTTTGACTTCAAGAATTCTTTGACGGTGCCCGCGGCGACAACCACGCCACCATGCTCTCCGGCGCCAGGTCCGAGTTCGAGTAAATAGTCAGCGGCGAGCATGGTTTCCTCATCGTGTTCGACGACCAGAACCGTGTTGCCTAGAGCCTTTAGCCGCTCTAATGTCTCGATCAGTTTCTTGTTATCTCGCTGATGAAGGCCAATCGACGGTTCATCCAAAACGTACAAGCATCCCATTAGGCCGGAGCCAATTTGGGTAGCAAGGCGTATACGTTGAGCTTCCCCGCCGGACAAAGTTCGTGCGTTGCGGTCGAGGGTGAGGTACCCCAGTCCAACGTCAAGGAGAAACTTGAGCCTTTCTGCGATTTCCTTCACGGCTCGCTCGGCAATGGTGAGTTGTCGTTTGGTCAGCTTTGGGGGGAGGCCCACGAAGAACGTGACGGCATCGACGATTGACATTTTCGTGATTTGGCTCATGTCATGATCGGCGACTTTGACGAGCAATGATTCGGGCTTGAGTCTTCTTCCGCCACATGCCGGGCACGGTTTGGTGCTTTGATACTGCTCCAGGTCCTGCTTGACCCATTCGCTGGTGGTCTCTTCAAATCTCTTTCTCAGCGAGACCAAGACGCCCTTCCATTCTTGCTTGAACGTGCGCTCAGTTCGGCCATATTTCATCTTCACTTCGATGGGCTTTTTCAGTCCGTGCCACACCGCGTTCATCCCTTCTTCGGGAATCTGAGAAATGGGGAGCGAGGCATCAAAACCCATTTCCTTTCCGACGGCGTCGAGCATCTCGGGCCACCAGTCTTTGACTTCGCCCGATTTGTACACAAAGGGAAGAATTGCGCCATTTCTGAGCGGTTTTGAGTGATCAGGTGCAACTAAAATGGGATCGAATTCCGTTCGGGTTCCGAGGCCCATACAGTCCGTGCAGGCACCGTAAGGAGAGTTGAACGAGAACATTCTTGGCTCGAGGTCGGGCATTGAATAGCCGCAAACAGAGCAGGCGTAGGCTTCGCTGAAAAGGAGGTCGGACCATCCTTCTGCTTCGCTTTCGTACTCTGCTTGGCGGGATAGCATTCCCGCCACGGTAGATGGCGGCTCGACACCATCGGGCAATTGGATCGAGACGGTGACGAGTCCGGCGCCCATCTTGAGGGCGGCTTCGATGGAGTCAGAAAGTCGCCGATCGAGGCCCTCTTTGACCACGATTCGGTCAACGACGACTTCGATCGTGTGTTGCTTGTAGCGATCCATCGGGATGTCGTCAGTGACTTCGTACATCCGTCCGTCGACCCGAACCCGGACGTAACCGGCTTTGGCGATGTCGACTAATTCCTTTTTGTATTCGCCTTTTTTACCGCGGATGACTGGTCCAAGTATCTGGAGCTTGGTGCCTTCAGGCAGGGACTTGACTACGTCGACGATTTGGTCGGTACTTTGACGTTCGATTGGTCCGTGACCGTTGACGCAGTAAGGGATGCCGACTCGGGCAAAGAGAATTCGGAGGTAGTCGTAGGTTTCGGTGACGGTGCCGACCGTGGAGCGTGGATTTTTGGAAGCGCTTTTTTGGTCGATTGAAATGGCAGGTGAAAGCCCATCGATGTGATCGACATCGGGCTTATCCATTTGACCCAGGAATTGGCGGGCGTATGCGGAGAGTGACTCGACGTAACGTCGTTGTCCTTCGGCGTAAATGGTGTCGAAAGCGAGCGAGGATTTTCCGCTGCCCGAGATTCCGGTGATGACCACGAGCTGGTTACGCGGAATCTCGACCGTGATGTTTTTGAGGTTATTCTCCCTCGCGCCGACAACAACAATCTTATCTTGAGTCATGAGATCAAATGGTAGACACAAGCATACACTTTTGATTTGACCCAAAACCATTGGCAAACTGATACGTTTGTGTTTTCATGGGGATGGTTTCGTTATTTTTTGCGTCGGCTTTGATTTCACAGGTTCCTACTGAGGTTGTTGTGAAGCCACGCGTCGTGTCGGTTTCGATGTTTAAGAACGGTTATGCGTTCGTGACGAGGGAGATTGCGATCACCGACAATTCGGCCAAAGTGGTCGAAGTTCCGGTGACGTCGCTGGGTAGCTTGTGGTTTTGGACCAACGAGGGGCAGGTTGATTCGGTGACGGGAGTCGACGAGAGGACTCCGGCCAGCATGACGATTCCATTGGGTTCCAGCGACGAGATTCTGCGGGCCAACATCGGCAAGAAGTTTTTGTTTAACATGCTGTACAAGGATGAAAAGGATGGCAAGGTCACTGACCGTCGACAGGCAGTGGAAGGTGTCTTAAAGGTTTTTGCCAGCAACATGATCGCGGTCGAAACAATCGACGGGACATTTATGCTCAACCACGACAAGATCGAATCGGTCGTAGCCAAAGATCCTTCGGTCGTTTTGTCTGTTGAGCAAAAGTTTGAGAAATCTTCGCACTACTACAAGATCGTCACGAAGAACAATGCGAAGAGCGTGATGATGATGTCGCTGGAGCGCGGAATGACGTGGGCTCCTGGCTACGCGATTGACCTGTCGTCACCCGACAAGCTTGTTTTTACGGCCAAGTCGACCGTGTTAAATGACTTGCTTGATTTCGAAAACGCCAAGCTTCGTCTCATCACGGGCTTTCCCAACATTCAGTTCCAAGGAATTCTGGATCCATTGACATCCGGAATGTCGGTCGACGATTGGCTGCGGTCGATCTCAGCCGGTGTGCCCGGTGGATTCCAGAATGGAGGTCCAATGGGGGGCCAAGGCGGTGCAGGGTTCGGAGGAGGGCGGGCAGGTGAAATTACTCGAAAGGGAGCTGCGGGACTGGTACCTGATTCTATCAATCATATTACATTTGATCCAACCGACAACAGCCTTGTTATTCGGGGGGCCGATGGTCAGGCAATTAATGCCGCCGGCGAACAACTTGAAGATCTCTTCTTCTACGACCTCGAAAAAGTGAGCCTCAAGCGGGGATCACGAAGCTACCAATACCTGTACCAATTCGAGACTCCGTACAAGCGAACGTATTCGTGGGATGGAACAAAAGGCAGCCCGATTTTCAACAAGATTAAATTCAAAAACATGACCGGAAAGCCGATATCGACGGCCGCAGCCTCGATGTTTAAGAAGGGCGAAATAGTTGGCCAGGGAATGATGAACTACACCGCCGCCAACACCGAAGCCGAGCTCATGGTGAGTCGTTCACTCGACTTCCGAACCGATGCCAACACAGATTTGATCGACCGAGCGATTGGTGCGATTAAGGACAAGAAGGGCGTCGCAACAATGGACCTCATTACTTACGAAACCGAACTCGAGGTGGAGAATCCGAAAGAAGAAGCGGTCTCGTTCCAGATTAAGATGCCGATCATGGGCGAGATCGTGAAGAGTGAGCCGAAGGCAGAGATTGAAATTGCGAAGACGGGAATTCGGGGTCAAAATCCGATGAATACGTTGAAATGGGAATTCAAACTCGAGCCAGGTAAGTCCTCGAAATTCACGATTCGGCACAAGGTTTACGTGCCAACGGGGCAGTAGGAGCGTCCAATGATCATGCTGTCGACAATACTCAGTGGGGCGATGCTGTTGCAGACGCCGACCAAGATGACCACTCCAGAGGTCGTTTCGGTCTCCATGTTCAAAAATGGCTTTGCGTTCATCACCCGAAAGATCGCCGTTAAAGACGGTGAAGCGAATATCGTCGAGGTTCCGCGGGCATCGCTCGGAACTCTGTGGTTCTGGACTCCCGAGGGAGAAATTCAAAACATTTCAACCGCCGAGGACATTTCAAAAAAGAAAACCGATGTTAACCTTCAAAGCTTCGACCAATTAGTCTCGAAAAACGTCGGCAAGACCATTTACATCGAGAGCAATACGTCGGCTCCGATCGAAGGCAAGATCAAGTCCGCCGACGGCGAGATTCTTGCTCTTGAAACTGCCAACGGAACCGTCGTCATCCAGAAGAGCCAAATCAAGGTCCTCAAGACTCAAGATTCGGCCTTCGTCTGGAAGCAAACGGTAGAGACAACGAGCGAAGAGAAGTATTACAAGATCAAGACCGATGGCAAAGTCCGCGAAGTGATGATGATGTCGCTCGAACGCGGAATCACCTGGGCTCCTGGCTACGCTGTCGATATCACCAATCCCGACAAGCTCACTTTGGCCTCGAAGGCTACGGTGATGAATGATTTGATGGACTTGAAGGGGGTTCCCGCGAGGCTGATCACCGGATTTCCGAATATGCAGTTCAAGGACATTCTCGATCCGTTCACCGCGAACATGCCTGGTGAACAATGGCTGAATTCGCTTAGCAATGTTTCGTACTCACGGGGCACGGTCATTGCGGGGATGGCTGGAGCAGACTTTTTGAAACAGAACGCTTATGCTCCCATGGCTGATAAAGAGGTCAACTGGGGTGGAAACTCAAGCGGCGATGTCGGCGGAGAGCAAATCAGTGATCTCTTCTTCTACGACTTGCCAAAACTCGACTCGAAAAAGAACTCACGGCTGTACCAAAACCTTTTCAAGTTTAGTGCCGACTATAAGCACATCTATACCTGGGATATTGACGACCAGGTGGA
>JAYVXG010000273.1:0-6370 GCA_043785475.1 Armatimonadota bacterium | reverse complement strand
AGTCGATCTGGGAGTCTCGGTCGAGCGAGTCAAACTTTACTTTCTTGAGGTCGGAGAGTTGGGCAGTGTAGTACTGGTTGAACCTCGCGACGCGGTTGGGCGAGCTGTGGATGTTGTAAAACCGTTCAAGGGCGCTGACGTCTTCGGTGACCGACTGAATTCGTTGTTGCATAATTGGTTCCTGGGCGCGGACGGCTGCCACCGAAAGGATAAGGACGATGCTCGCGAGACCCTTCATTTGCATGAGTATACAGGGCACGGGCCCTGTCCTCACCTTGAACAGGTACCCTAGTACCGTGAGTTTGCAGGAGGCTTTGGCGCGCGGGGTTTTGCTCGGAGACGGTGCCAACGGGACCCTTCTCGCCGATCGAGGGTTCAAGAAACAGCCTTACGACCTGGCCAATCTCGAAGCCCCTGACCTTGTCAAAGCCGCCCACCAAGAGTATTTCGACGCCGGAAGCGACTTCGTCGAGACAAACACCTTCTGCTCCAATCATTTTAAACTCGAGGGCTTTGGCCTTGATGTCTTCCAACTCAATAAGCGTGGAGCTGAGATTGCTCGAAGCGTCTGCCCATCCGGAAAATTCGTGCTTGGCGCCGTCGGCCCGTGCGGAAAGCCGCTCGCTCCTTTTGGCCAGATTGAACAGCCCGATGCAACGGCTTCGTTCGTTGAGGCCGCTAAGGGATTGGTGGATGGTGGGATCGATGGCTTCTTCCTCGAATCCTTCGTTGATATCCACGAGATCAACATCGCAGTTGCGGCTATCAAAAGTGTGAGCACCCTCCCCATCCTTCTCAGTAAAGCCTTCATCGAAGATGGTGAAATGATTGCTGAAGGATTGCCTTCTCGAAGAGCAAAGGAGATGTCCGACCTCGACGTTGCGGCGATTGGAGCGAACTGCATCGTCGGTCCGCAACGGATGCTCGACCTCGTACGGATGATGGCCGAAGAAACCCAGCTTCCGATCATTGCCTTCCCCACCCCCGGCTTGCCGCAACTCGTGAAGGGCGAGATCACCTACGATACGTCGCCCGAGTACTTTGCCAAGGCTTCGATGCGGCTCATTGAAGAGGGTGCCCGAGTCGTGGGTGGATGCTGCGGCACGACTCCGGATCACATTCGCGAAATGCGAAAAATGATCGACCTAGGGGTGAAGCCAAAAGCTCGAACGATCATCACCCGCAGCGCGAAGGAGAAGGAAGATCTCCCCCAGGCTTCCGCCTCAACCTTGTCGGAGAAGATCAAAACCAAGTTCGTGGTTGCCGTCGAAATGGACGTTCCGCGTGGCCTACGAATCCACAAGCTCCTCGATGGAGCCAAGAACCTGAAAGAAGCGGGATGTGATGTCATCAACATTTCAGACGGCGCCCGGGCTCGCCTCCGCATGAACCCAACTGCGGTTGGTAACCTCATACAGACTCAAAGCGGAATCGAAGTCACGATGCACTTCAGTTGTCGCGACCGCAACCTGCTGGCGGTGCAAAGCGACTTGCTCGGCGCCCACGCTCTTGGCATCCGCAACATCCTTTCCGTCACCGGCGACCCCGCGAACATCGGCGACTACCCGAGCGCGACCAGCGTCTTCGACATTGACGCAATCGGCCTTTGCCGAATCATGGATCGGTTCAACGAAGGTTTGGACCTCGCGGGTTACTCGGTGGGAATGCGATGTGCGTTTACGATTTGTTGCGCCTACAACCCTGGAGCCTTGGATCAAGAGCTTGAGGACGACCGTTTGCGACGAAAAGTCGACGCGGGTTCGCAGATCATCTACACCCAGCCGGTGTTTGACCTGCCATCTGCCGAGCGGACGGCCGCGTTGTGTCAGTCGCTCAACACTCCGTTGCTGCTCGGCGTTCTGCCGCTCCGTTCGGCGCGGCACACCGAATTTATGCACAACGAGGTTCCTGGAGTTTCGATTCCTGAGGGTCTTCGGAAAATGATGGCGGAAGCGCGGGACGATGAAACCGCCCTAAAGATCGGGATCGAACAAGCCCAAACTCTCAGTGCCGAGATCAAAACTCTTGCCCAAGGAATCTACTTAATGCCTCCATTTGGCAATGCTACCATCGCCGCGAAGGTCATGGAAGCCGTGAAATAATGAAGAATCGTGATATCTTAGCCGTTGGTGCTTTTGGCCTCAGTGCCCTTGGTGGGGCGATGCTGGTTTATGGCGCATTGGTCGAGTCGAAACGGCTCGTTCTTGACAAACTTGATGTTCCCATTGCGGGTCTCCCAGAACATCTCGACGGATTCAAAATTGCGGTTTTGGCCGACTTTCATTTGGGCAATACGTATTCGGTCGAGCTCGCACAAAAGGCGATCGATATGGCTCTCGATCAGGACCCCGACATGATCTGTCTGGTGGGTGATTTCATCAATTATTGGAAGGCGGACTCACCCTGGTTGATTGGCGAAGTGTTCGAGCCACTGTTGATCATGGACGGAAGCGTGGTCGCGGTTCCGGGCAACCACGACTATAATGCTGGCTCGCCGGAGATTCTTCGTGTCATCTTTGAGGAGCTAAATATCAAGCTGTTGAGGAACGAGAGTTGGGTTCATAAGGGCATCTGCTGGACGGGAATTGACAGCTATAACGAGGGAGCATCTAACGTCTTTAAGGCGTTCGCTTCGGCTACACAAGACCCGATCATCTCGCTTTGGCACGAGCCGGATTTGGTCGACCAGCTTCCTGAGGGTCGGGCCATGTTGCAGCTGAGTGGCCACTCGCACGGCGGCCAATTTAGGTTTCCGTACGGGCTAACTCCGATGACTTCGACGAACGGGAAGAAATACAAGGATGGATTCTATCCCGATGCTTCAACTCCGCTGTTTGTGACGCGAGGGGTTGGGACGACGGGTCCTCCATCGCGGTTCTTGTGTCCGCCGCAGGTCGCGGTTTTGACGCTGACGACGGTCTAAATCTCCGTCCTTAACTTTGCCTCGACCGCCTTCCTAAAAGCGGTCCACTCTTCGGCGCTCGCTGCTTTCTTGGGAATTGGCTTTTCCTTCACTTGGTATGCGGCTAGAATGAGCGCTAAATATTGGACCCGGAAGCTTGGCAGATCAAAGTGTTCTCGTTGGTTGGCTTCGGGTGCTTCGGCTTTGTCGTCAAAGAACGCAGACAGATACTTGAGATAGAGCTTTCTTGCCGCGGGCGTGTGATCCGCGTAGGCTGTGTATTGGATCATCTCTAAGCGAAGATCGAGACTTGCTCGCCTAGTCGCCTCCAAAAAACCTTTCCAAACCTCAGGCGATTCGCTCTGGGCTACGGATTGCCCATAGATGGCTTCTTGTGATAGCCACGCCCTTTGGCTAGACAACTTTGGTAAATCCTTCAGAATTCGAAGCAGAGCCTCGTCGCTATCGGAAGGAGAAACCTTCTTTAGATTTAGCACTGCGGCATGAGCCTGGTTGGTAACTGAGCTTTTGCTCGCTTCTACAAGCGCTTTGGTGACCACCTTGCGGTCTAGATTGGACTGAACCATCGCGTCCATGAGATCGTATATTTGTGTTTCGTCCTTTCGGGCAAGAATAACATCGAGAGCCTTTAATAGCAAGTCTGGATGGTGAGCACTGGCAAACCTTGTTGACGCTTCGGGAATAGATTGGCCGGGCCTGATCAAGCTTGCATAGCAGGCCTCAATTTCATCCTTCTTCGACTCCTCCGCCCACCACTGTTTCAGCTCGAGCTTATTAAATCTATCTCCACCGAAGTGGCCATCGTTACCAGTGAACTGGGCGACGATGTTCGAGCAAACTGCACCCACGGCCGTTATTCGACAGACAGAATCGATGAAGCGTGGACCAAATTTTTGTCGACTTCCGTTGCTGCTTGATCGCACCAATCGATTGTCGTCGAAATGAGCGATCAAGTGAGGAATCGCCTTGTGACCCAACTTCACCAGGGCCTGAACGGTATCAAAGTCATGCTCGGTAAAGTAGACGCCCCGACTCTCAAGTCGCCCTCCGTTAGCAACGCCGTCGCATAGAGAATCAATCAATTGCTCGATCTTATTTGAGCCTTTATACCGATTACTGATCGTCATTTCCAAGCGTTTGATTGTCTCGGCAACTGGACCTGCCTCTTTATCTACAGGTTCTCCAGGAAAGTGCATTCTTCTCAAAAAGGACTCTTCCTTGTCGAGATCGGGAAATTTTTTAACAAGGTTCTTAAGTTCGGATACTACGGTGGCTCGATCGAATTCTCGATCGATGCAAGCGTTGTACCAATGCGAGAGAGCGAGTTCGGCCAAAGTATGTCTGGGGTCGCTTGGTCCGCTTTTGGAGGGTGCGTAGCCGGGATGGTTGGATTTTCCCGCCCACTTTTGGTAGATGACCAACGCGAATTCCTTATGTCCCCGAATGTGCTCGATCGCTGCCATCGCAAGCCCAGCATCGGCTTGCGAGAAGCGAGCATAGTTTCGAAACTCGTACTCAAGCGAGGCAAAATTCTTCACATCGGAACTTACCGGCTTTGCGGGATTAGGGTCCTCATCGGGCTCGACGCCAAGATAAATCGTATACCAGCCGTGTTTGTTCTTCGTCGGAACTGCATAACCACAGTCAATGAGAGATAAGCCGTTTTTCTCCTGACGATAACCCCGATCGGCGAGCACTGCTTCGACAGGCGGAACCGGTAAATGCAACTCCTTGTACAGAGCGACAAGCTTGTCGAGGTTGGCGGCGGTCGGAACCTTTGGGGAACCCTGCCCAAGTGTCCCAAGAATCAACGCACATAGAACCAGCATAGTAGCCTCATTATAAAATGAAATTCAAAAACGTGTTACGCCATCGGAATCTGGAGCACGCTACGCTCGACGACTGCCACCGCCGCTGCGTTCGTCTTCTCGTGGGTTATCGAAATAAAGATTTTGAGCCGTTTTCCGTCGAAGTGAGGGTCGAGGATGGTGACGTGCGGTTGCCCCAGTTGGTCGTTCCATATTTCGATATTTTTCATCATGAGGGTGACGCCGAGAGCTTTGATGATGGCTTCCTTGGCTGCCCAGCGACCGGCGACCTTCATCGGCGTGGTGCAGTAAGCTTCCTCGCGCTCAGTAAGGATTCGGCGCACAAATCGGCCTCGCGTGAGGGCTTTTTTGATCCTTTCGACCTCGACAATATCGATTCCTACCCCAACGACCATGATGAGATTATGCCCTATAAAAATTGACGGGTGCGAAGTAAAATAGAAGGCAGTGCGCTACACCATCCATGCGGTTGACGGTCAGACTTATGGTCCTGCCGAATTGACAGAGATCAACTTGTGGATTCTTGAGGGACGGGTCATCCCCACCACTTTGCTGCAGCCCGAAGGCTCGCAAATGCGGGTTGCCGCTACGACGATTTCGGGGCTGGTTTGGGGTGACAACCAGTCGTTTAAAGCCTACACTCCGCAGGTTATGAGCACGGCCAAGCACGAGTTGAATGGCTCGTGGGCGTGCTTTGCCGTCTCGTTTGTTTTATGCTGTTTGCCATCGTTTGGGGCACATATTGCCCTCGGAGTTGGCGGATTTATTTTGGCCGTTATGGCGTTTCGAAAAGGGCGCACGTGGGCGGTTGCACCGCTGATCTTGAACCTACTATTGGCCTCGTTATGGCTGTGGATGCGATTCCGCGCCGGGCCGAGCGTCGATTTTAACGAAATCATGAATCGAGTCAAAGAGCAAACTGGTCGATAGCGACCACGTTTTGTTATGTTCCCATCCGAGCTTTTTTATGGACGAACGGCAGCCCTGTCGCTTCCGATATTGCATCAAGAAGGGGCTTGGCTTTAGTTGGGCTATAAAACACGATGTGTCGTCCGTCCGCAAAATGAAGCCAACTATGCGCCCCTTCGTAGCCATCTTGATGGAGAATTGATTGCACTTGATCAAGAGATATTAATTCGGTTTTCTTCCCTGTGTTTACAAAAAGGCCTTCAGGGGTTAATTCGACCACTTTTGCATAGATGCGGTGCCGCGTTAAAAACCAGAGCCCAGAGAGGATGATCGATAAAATCACTGGTCCGCCTATGGAATCAATGATCGAGACCCTTTGAATCAATAGGTAGGCACCTAAACAAAACCAGATGACACAGAAAACGGTGAGGATCATGAATGACTCAATTCCCGTCATGTTGGCGACGTACATGACCCGGCGAGGGTCCCTTTGGCTCACGGTTCTATTCTATCACTCGTTGGTCCAAGAGGACTGATACAGCCTTGGCCTCGCCAACTGAGTTTGGAGTTATGAATCAGCCATTATCAATCGGATTAGCGAGGCAGATTCCCCCGCTTCTGGGCTCCCGTAGTCTTAGCGATGTCCCGGTTCAATCGGGATTCGCTTCCTTGCTTTCCCGCTTCTTCGCTTCCCCAGCTTCTTTCGCTA
>JAYVXG010000272.1:0-1877 GCA_043785475.1 Armatimonadota bacterium | reverse complement strand
CAAGTTCGTCCAGCATCTCGTCCTCGGCCCTTGCGCCGGCAACAATTTCCAGAAGATGCCTGACTTCAATTTCCTTCATAAATCAAAAAGGTCCAATTGCTGTCGTGCTCACCAATTTCGGATCTAAAATGCGGTTTGCTAGCTCCTTTATTTGGGCATTGGTCACTTTATTTAGCCTCTCAAGCGACTCTTCCACCGAGATATCTCGGCCGTAGTTCAGTTCACTTCGGCTCATTCGCATCATCCGGCTACTCATGCCCTCCAACGCCAAGACAATGTGCCCAGCCAGGCTCTTTTTGGTCCGGCTCAGTTCCTCTTCATCCAAGCCATTGGCCATGATCTTGTCGAATTCAGTCCGCACAATTTGTTTAACTTCTTCCCAGTTCTTCTTGCTCGTGCCACCGTAAACCGTGTAAGCACCACCGGCCCCGTACGATAGGGTGTAGCTGCCGATGCTGTAGACAAGGCCGCGTTTTTCTCGAATCTCTTGGAACAATCGGCTGGACATACTGCCTCCGAGAGCCGTGTCGAGGATGCTCATCGCTGGAATCATCTCTTCTTCATAAACTGAGATAGCGTCAGAACCTATGCAGAAGTGAACCTGCTCTGTATCCTTGTTTATTTCATGAATCGAAGCAATTCCGGCAGGCCGAGTCACTTGACCCTCTCCCGCGCCAGATTTGAGCTTGCCAAGAATCTTTTCAGCCTCCTCTTTGATTTGGTCGGGATCAACGTTCCCGGCGACCGAAAGAACCACGTTTTCCGCCCGATATTGGCGATCCATGTATTCAATGATGTTTTCTCGTCGGAAGGACTGGACGGACTCGGCGGTACCAATGATTGGCTTTCCGAGTTCGTGCTGCCCCCACCGGTAACCGAGGTGAAGTTCATGCACGTGGTCCGATGGTTCGTCGTCGCTCCGCTTAATCTCTTCGCACACAACACCCTCTTCAGTCTCAAGTTCCTTGGGATCAAAATTGGAGTGCAGCATCATGTCGGTGAGGACATCAATTCCATTGGCAGTGTCGTCTGAGAGGACGCGGCAGTAGTAGCAGGTGGATTCTTTGTCCGTAAATGCATTGAGAACACCGCCGCGACCCTCGATCGACTCCGCGATTTGCTTGGCCGTCCGGGTGCCGGTTCCCTTGAACAGCATGTGCTCAATCAGGTGAGTGATTCCCGCTTCATTGTCTCGCTCGTGGCGGCTGCCAGTTTTGCACCAAAGGCCGATTGCGGCACTTTTGACATAAGTAACGGGTTCAACAAGAATTCGAACTCCGTTCGAAAGAGTGATTTTACTGAGGTTGGTCATTGAGTTTTACTGCGAGGGTTCCAAGCCGCTCCATGGAAAATTGAAATTCGTCGCCAGGTTTTACTACGCTTTCTTCGTCTCCGAAAATGGGACCGACGCAGAAAATATCTCCGGCTCGAAGAGTGCATGTTTCCGAAGCAAACCGGACTGCTTCGATCATCGAAATAGTGAATTCTTCGAAATTGGCGGTCGATCGCTCAACTTGATTGACCTTGATCGACGTTTCAAGCTTGTACAGAATCCCGTTGCTCGTCATGACCATCGTGTCATCCAGATCGTCCGGAGTTGTCAAGACTGGGCCAATCGCGATTCCAAGGTCGTGTGAACGACCTAAGCCTATTCCTTGCTTGCGCTCTTCGATCTCCAAGGTTGTAGCGGTCAGGATTACGACCAACGTGAGTCCAAGCACCATCGCTTCGGCTTCTTCAATATTGACCTGATAACCTGATCCGACGATTGTCGCCCCGAGATAGCACCGCACAACGTAATCCGACTCGATGTCGGGCAGGTTTACAATCTGGCTTGGGCCAATAACTGCGCCTGGGTTTCCGTAGAAAAAGTGGGG
>JAYVXG010000271.1:0-6379 GCA_043785475.1 Armatimonadota bacterium | reverse complement strand
AAAATCACGAAGGATTCTATTTCGGTTTATGGGCAAGAAGCTGCGGGCCTACGAAATGCAATGTATCGCCTTGTCCAAATGGCTTTTGTCAGAAATGGAAAGCTCTGCATGCCGACGGGAGTTATTGAAGACGAGCCGAGGTCCGACTTCCGTGGCGCTCATCTGTTCGTCGGCCCAGAGGCCATGGAATTCCAGCAAAAGCTTTGGGGCAACGTCCTCCGCCCGCTGGGGTTTAACAAGGTAGTGCTGCAGTGCGAAAGGACCAACTGGGTCGCACTGGGCAACAGCCAAAACCCAAATCTGATGAAAGAATCAGATTTGGTAAAGCTGTTCAAGTGGTACCGATCTCAAGAGGTGGAGCCGATTCCTCTCATCCAAAGCTTGGGCCACTTAGAATGGCTGTTCGCCGCCGGGGCAGATAAGAATTTAGCCGTAAATCCACAATTACCCTACACGTTGGACCCCAGAAAGCCCGGTTCCAAAGAACTCGTTGGCGCGATTTGGGATGAGGCGATTCTCGCCCTCAAACCCAAAACGATTCATGTCGGAATGGACGAGGTTGACATGCTTGGGTTCCCGATTAAAGATCCTAAATTGACCACTGAGCTGTGGAAAGATATGGTGCCCTTTCTCGGCGATCGCGCCAAGCGAAACAATGTCAATCTCATGCTCTGGGGCGATGAGGGCCTGGCACCCGGAGAAGCCATAGATGCGACGAACGGAGATGACCGAACCAACGCTTTTCAGCGGCGAAAGGCGATCCCCCAAGGCGCATTTATCGCAGATTGGCATTACAAAGCCGAACAAAGTCATTTGCCATTCCTAAAGTCCCTGCAAAAGTGGAAGCAGGAAGGATTCCAACCGATCGCCTCAACTTGGTATCAACCAGAAAATATTCGAGGATTCGGAGTTGCCGCCGACGTGGAGGGAACGGGCACTCTGCAGACTACTTGGGCAGGATACGAGAGCAACGAAAAAAATATGTTGAAAAACCTCAACCAGTTCTCTGCCTTCGTTTTGGCGGGAGATTATGGTTGGAGCGGACGTCTCGACTAAATTGCTGAACTGCCATATGACCCAATCCGAGTTTTCGCGAAAATGTACAACCCTAAACAGTCTGCTCTAGCCCCATCGCCTGCACTTCTGATTGGGCGAGGTGAAATCTTCGAATGCGGCGGGATTAAATTTTCGCAATTAGAAGGTTCCTTGTTGGCGGGTATCTCGCCGTTAACCCTCAATAGTCCTGAGTCGTTAGAATTTGCTGTGACTGGTGTAGCGAAAGAAATTGCCGTCGCCATCGCCTGCGATGTCTCCGCCACGATGAGCGAAAAGATTGGCGATATAACCATCGCTTATAAAGATGGAACTCAAGAAAAATCACCGATCCTGTACGGTCTTCACGTCAGGGCGGCCGATGACGGGGCGTCAACCTTTTATGGGGAGCGGAAGAATGAGCGGACCTGTCTTCGGTTGGTGACAAAGCCAACGGAGCTAAAGAGCATTACTTTTCAGGCATCAAACCGATTGTCTGGAATAAGAATTGAGGGAGTAACCCTCGTCCCGACTAAAGGTAAGTAGACCCTTTCATGAGGCCGACCAGCTCTTTGACTCGCTGTGCGTCGGTTGACGGGGCGGCAAGAACTACATCGTCAGTCTGGACCAAAATCATATTTTTAAGCCCGACCGCGGTTAATGCACCCTCCAACGAATCGTTGTAGAAGATGCACCCTGAGCAGTCCTTGCAGGACACGTTGCCGATCAGAACATTTCCGTCTTCATCTACCGGCATGGTCCGAAACAAGGAATCGAACGATCCAACATCATCCCACGGAAACTCTGCCTTCACAACATACACCTGACTGGCTTTTTCCATCAAGGCATAATCGATTGACATGTTGGGAATATTCCGGAATTCCTCGACTGCCCGCTCGCAGTCTTCGTTCCTTATTGCCTGTTCCATCCGGGCGATCAACTGAACGGTTTCCGGCTGGGTGTCATTTAATTCTTTGAGGAAAGCCGCCTGGGTCCAGAAAAACATTCCGCTGTTCCAATAAAAATTACCGTCTTCGAGAAAGCTCTTAGCTGTCTCATAGTCCGGCTTTTCCCGGTATCGCTTTACTGCCTTGGCATTTTCGTTGAAGGTTGCGCCGCTCTCTATGTATCCGTATCCTGTTTCTGGCCGGGTGGGGGTAATCCCCATTGTGACCAATCCGTCCGTATCCTCGGACAAAGAGAGGGCGCGATCTACGGTCGTTCGAAAAAGGTCCGGGTTCTCGATGACGTGGTCCGCCGTCAAAATGGCAACCGAAAAATCTTTCAATCCGCGTGAGAGGAAGACCGCTGCCACCCAGCATAAACAGCCGAGTGTATTGCGCTTATCTGGCTCTGCGATAACATTGGAGTCCGGAACAATTTTCGCCGCTCGAATTGGCCCCTCAAGGTGGGCTGCAGTCGCAATAAAAACATTCTCTCGGCCTACAAGTGGGGCGATCCGGTCCACCGCTTCCTGAAGCATCGTTTTATGGGGATCGGTTAGTCTGAGAAGCTGTTTTGGCCTAAGCTTTCGAGAAAGTGGCCAAAACCGTTCTCCAGAACCACCCGCCATGATTACTGCAACTCTCATTTCCTTATCAGATTATTGTCACAACGAACACGAAATCTACCAAAATCGCCGATAATCCTTAACAGTGATACTCTCAAAACTGACCACAATTACGGGTATGGGCCTGTTAACTGCATTTTTCTGCGCTGCTTTGCCCGCTTGCGGAAAGGCTGAGCCAACCGCAATTAGCCAAACACTCCCGATCAAATCGGAAGGCGAGGCGAAGCGAGTGCTAGTAGTAATGAATGAAACTGACACGACGAGCGTGCGAATCGCCAGTTACTACTTACAAAAAAGAAAGATCGCCCGCAGTCAGTTAGTCAGCATAAAGACGAGTACAGAGGACAATATCTCGCCCGAAAAATACAAAATCGAGATAGAAGCTCCGATCAAGGCGGCGCTGGCAAAGAACAAGGACATTGATTTCATTGTCCTGACCAAAGGGGTCCCCTTGCGACTTATTGACGAGGGCGGTTACTCGGTCGACGCGACTCTGGCTTCCATGGATCTCGATTTCGCGCCAATTGGTCAAACCCCAGGCACCTTCGGCATCACCGAAAAGGACGATAAAGGAGCATTTAAGCGATGCAGAAACCCATATTTCGGTTCGAAAGAGCCATTTAACCACGCCAAATTCGGCATGTATTTGGTGAATCGACTCACGGGTTACACGGTTATGGACTGCCTCCAACTTATCGATAATTCGCTCAAAGCAAAGCCGAGCAAGTCGCCTATTTTGCTTGATTCTCAACCCAAGTATCAAGCTGGTTCGCCATATTGGGGCATGGAAGTGAGTCTGAGCGAGGCGAGCAAGAAACTAAACAGCGAGGGATTGAATATTTTCTACGAAAAGTCCGAAGAGTTTTCCGCTGGAGGTGAGAAACTCGCAGGCTATTGCAGTTGGGGCAGCAACGACGCAAACTTTAGCGCCTCTGTTTACCACCAGATCGAGTTCGTGCCCGGGGCCATTGCCGAGACCTTTGTTTCGACCAGTGGGCGAACATTTAGCCCAACTACGGGCGGGCAAAGCCTGATTGCCGATCTTGTCCACCAAGGCGTAACTGGCGTCAAAGGCTACGTCAGCGAGCCGTTTACCGTTGCGTTGTGCCGGGCCGATATCCTTTTTGATCGTTACATGAATGGGTTTAATTTGGCCGAAAGTTTCTATGCCTCTTCACCATTGGTCAAATGGAAAGATATTGTGGTTGGCGATCCCCTATGTAGACCGTACAAGAAATGAGCTATAAATAGGTTCAGTGTTAATCGCGCTCCTCGTTTTCGCATTTTTGCTTGGCTCAATTCCCTTTGGAGTGATCATCTGCCGGGCAAAGGGCGTAGACATTTTTTCGGTAGGCAGCGGCAACATTGGCGCCACAAACGTGGTGCGAGCGGTCGGGCCGGTGCTGGGCGGCTTAGTGTTTCTTCTCGATGTTAGTAAGGGGCTGCTCCCGGGCTTGGTCGCTCACTTCATCATGCACGAAGGGCCATTCGGACTCCAAGCTCAAGGTTGGTCGTTTGTTCTTGGCTGCGTTGCAATTGTTGGGCACATGTTTAGCCCTTGGATCAAATTCAAGGGCGGCAAAGGCATCGCGACGGGACTTGGCGCAATGCTTTCTTCGATACCGCTAACTGGCCTCGCAGCGTTTATCATTTTTACGATTGTGACTTCCGCCAGTCGGTTCGTGTCTCTCGGCAGTATCATCGCGGCAGTCAGCACTATTCCTATCTCAATTTTTCTGACTCACGATTCACCCCAAGTCCTGCCGATCTTAGTTTTGTTTAACTTCATCGTTATCTATAAGCATCGTTCGAACATCACCCGGATTCTGAATGGGACCGAAAACAAATTCAGATTTCGAAAGAGCGATGATCCGGAACCTACGATTGAGGGACCTAACAATGACGAGCCGGAGTGGAAGAACGGAGAACGAAACGACGACGAAAAACGTCCTTAACGTGTCCAAATGCTACCTCTCGCCGACATTCATGCACCCATGGGCTCGTTCTTCCCGTGCTTAATGTTCCTTATATTGCCGCCATTCATCATTTATCTGGTGAATCGCTCGGTCATGGGTGAGATTGGATGCTTTACCGCCCTGATGATGGCCGCGACCGCAATGTACTTGCTGGGTGTCATTTGTCTCATCAATGATCCTTATTTGCATTATGCTGCGGTTGCAGGAATTTTTAGTCTCCTGATTGGGTTACCAGTATTGACCTATCTCGCCGACAAGTGGGATGATCGCACCATGGAGTCGGAGCAAATCAAGATTTGCTACCAACAGATACGTTTAAACCCTCAGAATGCAATGGCCGCCTTTCGACTCGCAACCCTCCTCTACCGAAAAGGCGATAAGAACGTTGCTATCGCAATCGCCGATGGCGCAATTACTCACATGTCACCGAGTCTGTTTCGAGAGGAGCACAAGATTTACCATTTCTGGAAGAGCAAAGCCGACCCTACGGCTCCAACCGAGATTCAATGTGCTTCGTGCAAGAGAATGGTCGCGGCCGGTGCATTGATATGTCCGCACTGCCTTGGTAGTCTTCACCTAGACCGGGCTCAAGTTTTTACCGTGCGAAGCACCGTGAATTCCCAAAAAATCATTGCGATTTGGATGACTATTCTTGCGGTTCTGTTCGCAATTCCGTTGCTCGGCAATGTCAAGCCAGTTATTGCGGTGCCAAGTGTTATTGTCTTGCTTTGTCTGGGGATCGGTGCAGTAATCTCAGCGTTCGGCATGGGGTTTGGGAAAAAATGAAGCGGATCGATCGGTACATCTTTAAGGAAATGATCCCACCCTTTTTTATGGCGGTGCTCATTGTCGTCGTCATGTTTCAGGCTAATTTCTACATGGCACTGGGGAAGAATGACTTAACTCGCAATGTTCCAGTTAGCGCCATTTTGAAGATTCTGTTCCTCGAGACTCCTGGCTTTCTTATTCAGACATTGCCGATAGCGGTGTCTCTCGCGGCATCCTTAGCGCTCTCGAGGCTTGCGCGGGAATCCGAGCTGACTGCTTTCCGAAGTGCAGGAGTGAGAATTATGCGCGTCCTCCTGCCGGTTGCCTTTTTTGGTGCATTGATTGGCGGCCTCGACTACGTCATCACTGATAAATTGGCACCCGCAGGCGCTAAGGCGAGCGTGGAACTTCGAACCAATGTGAACATCCTGGCTAGCGTCGGGCAGTTCATTACCAATGTCCAACTGAAGCTTCAATCTTATACCGTCAACATCGGATCGGTTACCAAAGAAGACAGCAAAGAGGAGCGCCTGAGTCTGAAAGATATCTTGCTTATCGAGCGGCCCGAGCCCGGTCAAGTGACCGCCATAATTGCCCCCGAGGGAACGTATCGCCAGGGTCTCTGGGTCTTCCGACAAGCCACGACGTACAAGTTCAGGTCTGGCTCAAAAGGGTGCGATGTCATCGAATCACGATTCCTAAAGATCAACCAGAAGATCGCTATTCGGGATCTCGCAATGGCCCCTGAGCCGGAAACGCTCGGCATCCAAGCCACCCGCCAAAAAATTGTCGATCTTGCTAAAATGCAACAAGACACCCGGTCCCTTGAAATTTCCTATCACAACAAGATCAGCACGCCGTTTATGTGCATCATTTTCTCGCTCGTTTCCCCCATATTTTCGATCAAGTTCGCCAAACAAGGTGGCTTTATTGGCGTGGTTATTAGCATGGTCGTAATCATGCTCTACTTTAACGCGTGGGTGATTTCGACCCAGATTATTGGGAAAGATCCTCATGTGAACCCAGCAATAGC
>JAYVXG010000270.1:0-6381 GCA_043785475.1 Armatimonadota bacterium | reverse complement strand
GCATTCCCATGTGACGTCCAGTGTCGCCCACTGACAACTACAGATTCAAGACCCACCGCTCAGAGGCTTCAAAAACATCTTCTAAGCAGTGGGTCGCTGGTTCGAGTCCAGTCGGGCGTGCCATTTTTTGCCTTCAGGCTTCAGACTCCAGTTGGGGAAAGTATGAACGGCAGGTCACTTTGTTGTAAGATCCGAATATGGGGTCATCAGATCCGAATCGGTACAAGACCAACTGGCAGTTGGTGATCTTTTGCATCCTATTCCTGATCGCCTACGTTTGGATGAGGGCTGGGCAGGGTTATAGAGAAGCAGCCCAGGATCAGCGAATGAGAGAGAGGATGAGTGCGGAAGCTAGAAACCATTAGAAGTTGACATGGAACAATCGAAAAGGACGGTTTGGCATTACTCCCGGTGGTTCTTCGTAATCATTGCCGGGGTGATGTTCATCATTGCGCTCATTGTTGCTCAGCCGACTACTTCCTCCCCCAATACCTTGGCCAAAGTGTGTGCCGGTGTTCTTGTTGCAGTTGGGCTCGTAATCCTCATCTTCACGCCCCGCTTTTCGAAGATCAAGGCGGTCGAAATCGTCGACGATGAAATGCTGTTTTATAACGGCGGCGGAAAGAAGGTAACTTCGCGCATTCCGAGGTCCCAGGTTGAAAGTTATCGCCCGAGGGGCGGCACCGAAAGATGCAACGCCGTCTACCTTCTAGACGGGAAATCGATCGACATTTGGGTTGAGTTCGAGGGTCGAGCGGAGGTCATTGGCATTCTCAAGCACTGGGCGGACGAAAACAAGCACGACTCCTAACTCCCGCTCAAGTCGGTTACAATTCCTCCATGAGCGAGTCGCAGTCAACTTGAGTCGAGCAAACTCCCGAAGGGCAAATCCGAATAATCTACGACCGCGTCTCCCCGGAACAGCTCGTAAGCCGTGAGTTCATTTTCGAAGCATCGGCGTGCACTTGGCTGGCCGAAAAGCTGCTTTTGGCCGCCGACGATAATCTCCCAAAACGGGAGTGGAGGCGAACATTTGGCGTTATTGGTTGCGTTCAATGTTGCGAGAATGGGTTCGTATTCCATGCCCGAATGTCGGAGGTGGCCAACGTATTGCGTCAATGTCGTATGCCTCGTATATTGAAACGAAATCCAAAAGTATCAACTCGTTGATCGATCTCACAAGAAAGTTGAGCCCGAATCGCTTACTGGTTTTCAAAAGGCAGCCAGACGACTTGAGGGTCTGAAATTTGGATTCCAAGACTTGATCTCAACTCGAAATAAGCTAATGGACTACCTAGACAAAACGCCTCACTCATACCGAGCTGGCTCCGCAGAATTTATTACAGACATGCAAGTTGCACAATACAATGAACTTTTGAAAAAGCATCAAGCAGCCGGCGCAAAGATTGTTGCCTTGTCGAAGTCCTAGACCGTTAGCGACCCAGTTTCTTGTCAACTGGCGGACGAACCGCTTCGTTCGCGACCGTCACACCAGTTAGATAAATTGTTCGAGCAATCTTCTCCATCTTCGTAAAGTCGATCTTCGAGACCTCGTCGCCAACCTGATGATAGTCTTCGTGCTCCCCATCAAACCAAAAACAGATCGGAATTCCATTCTTCGCGTAATTATAATGATCACTGCGATAGAAGAACTGATTGGGATCTTTTGGGTCGTCGTACAGCTTGTTGTAATCCAACTGTAGATATTTTGCGTTGACGCCATGGACAATCTCGCCCAATCGTGTTGACATCATGGTTGTCCCAATCACATATATCGAGTTTGCCCCCGTCAAGGATTTGTTGCGTGGGTCAACATCGCCAACCTTGCGCGATCGCCCAATCATATCGATATTTAACTGGGCCACGATGCTTCCCTTTGGCACCGTCAAATGCTTGTTGTAATAGTCCGAACCCCAAAGTCCCTTTTCTTCGCCGCAGTGCCACACGAAGAGCATTGACCGTTTAGGTCTTGCCGAAGAACTGAGAAAAGCCTTGGCGATATTCAGTACAGAAACCGTTCCTGATCCGTCATCATCGGCACCGTTATAGATTTGGTCGCCTTTTAGGCTAGTATCCATTCCCACGTGGTCGTAGTGGGCTCCGACTGCGACGTATTCGGCCTTCAGTTTAGGGTCGCTTCCCTCTGCAATGGCGACCACGTTTCGAGTCATCGCGTACTCCTTGGTTGCAACCACGGCGATCAGCGCTTTGCTATCGGCAAGGGCGACCAGTTTTTGAAATCCGTCAATACTGACCGCGATGTTTGGTGGTACCGCCGGTCCGTTTGGGGCATCGCCAGAACCAGGTCTGAACCCGCCAGCAAATTGCCGGACTCCGGTCACGAACCCTTTCCAAGCTTCCCCACCATATTCCGAGCCACCGATAATCGCAATTGCGCCGCTTTTCATGATGAGATCGTGCTCGCCCACCAATTTGTGATCGAGAACAACAATCTTGCCCCGAACATCGTACTGATCTTGCTTCTTGATGATCGATACAATCGGACCTGAAAAACGTCCGGATCCACCGCCAAAAATCAAGAAATCTTTGTCCATCGAGAGCGTAAGGTTGCCCACCGTAATCTGGGTAGCCGACTTGTCGTAAGATGGTCGCTCAAGTGTGATATTTTGGAAAAACGTACCGTTATCGCCAGCCGGTTTTGCGCCCCACTGTTTGAGATTGAAAACAAGGAAATTTGCCGCCGCGTCCAGGCCAGGAGATGGAGTATCGCGCCCTTGGAGCGCATCTGCGGCAATGAAAGTCAGAAAGTCCTTGAGCGTATCGGCTGAGATAACCGTGGCATTCTTTTTGGCGGCGTCAAAGGAAAGCGATTGCGATTGCGGCGAAGTAAAGCCAAACAGGGCGGTGGTCGCCAACGCCAAAGTGAGCGGTCTTTTCATGGAATGCCGATGATGTTACCGCTGGCAACGACCGTTTGGTTCCTTAAACTAAGATAGTCACAGGATTCTAAGGAGAGCTTTTAGTTTTGCTTTGACTTCCTCAACGATTTCGCTAGAAACTTTATCGACACGACCCACCGCCCGTACTTTCCAGTCGATGGATTTCACATGATCCGAAAGAATAACACCGTGGATTTTTCCTTCGCCTGGAAGCTTCACTTCGAACGGATAGCCTTTCGCTTGATTGGTAATTGGGCAAACTATCATCAATCCAATCCTCTCGTTATAGCTCTTCGGTGAGAGAACTAAGGCTGGACGCTTGCCTGCTTGTTCTCGCCCAGCCTGCGGATCAAAGTCAACCCAGAAGATATCGCCAACATCTGGAATGACGTGGGTCAAAGCTCTTCTTTCCCCATTGCTGGCCCCCAGTAAGTTTCGGGGTGAATATTGTCATTTGTGACACCTTCGAGCAAAGCTTCCAGTGTGTAGACGGGCGCTTTCGGCTCTATGTGGCGCAAAACAAGAGCTCCTGACTCCATCTGAAGATCGAGTTCAGTTTCGTCTTTTAGGCCCATTTCCTTAGCCATGATGCTCGGAATCCGGACCGCATAGCTATTTCCCCATTTTCCAACCTGAATATTCATTTCTTGTATCTACAAAGTATAAACGAACAATTCCACAAATCGCACTTCTACTTAACCTGCCACTCCAAAATTCCTGCCGAGAAATTGGGTTGGAGTTCGATATTTAGTCGCAGGCAGGTTACAACTATTGGCCCAAACGTCACCCGATTGAATTGATTTCGCACGGTTCCAGGTTCACTTGTGGTATGTAAAGGGATCCATTGGTCACCGACTTTCCCGAAGATTCGCCAACTTTTGGGGACACGACATTCACCCTGACCCAAGTCATCAAACCAATAGACTTTGGTTTCATTCACCAAAATAGGGCCTTTGAAATTGTATTGCACCCACTCGGGAGTCGCACGAGGTCCTTTGCGGGGCCAGAACGTCATTCGCGGAACGCTTTGATCGCCCGATGAACTTGGCACGATATTGTCGCACAACGCATCAATCGTGTCGCCTTCAAAAACGTGCGAGGCGGTCGGTGAGTAAGGCATTGGTTTCGGTGCTTCCTTCCACTTTTTGCCGTTTGGTGCCAACCACGGAAAGGCGGATATTCGGAGCCGAGCCGCACCCATCGGAATCAGCTCGATGGTCTTAACCGGTTGGCTCGACCGTGTTGGGCTCGCTTGAAGAGGCGAAACCAAGCCGGTTCGATCGAGGGTCCATTCAGGCAAAAGCGCTCCTTTTGCTTCGATTCGGATCGGTACCTCGTTTGGCGTGAATGGGAAACCAGACTTTGGCCAGGCACGCTTTACTACAGTGAGCGTCGAGGCGAGCTTTGCCGGATCACTAGCCAGCGCCACGTTCCACGGAGATTGCGGAGTATATTCAAAGGCCGACCATTTGGTGGTATCGAGGTTCTTTTGCCACCGAGAATCACCCAGCGCTGTAGTTGTGCTATCGAACTTGGTCACCTTCTCGTTCAAGTTGAGCGCAAAAGTGAGCGGGCCATAATTCACGCTTACGCTATCCATATTCTGCTCCCAAACGTGAGTTTTAATCGACATCGGAACGGACAGATTGATCTGGTCACCACTAACCCATGTGCGCTCGATTCGTGCGTAGCCATTGCTTGCTTTCAGCGACAATTTGGTGCCATTCACGGATACTGACGGGCTCGAACACCAATCGGGAAGTCGAAGATAAATCGGGAATTTGTTCGATTTTTGACCCGTGTTCAGCGTGAAATGAATCTGATCTTCGAATGGATAGTTGGAAACTTCCTTTATCGACACCGAATGTCCGTTACCCACTTTCGCCGTAATCGATGAAGCGCTGTACAAAGTTGCGGCGAGCCCGTTATCGTTTGTCGCCATCCAAAGATGCTCACTGAAGTAGGGCCAGCCGTGCGAATGATTGTGCTGACAGCAACGGTGGCTCAGCGGATTGAACATCGTCATCGGTCCACTATTTTGGAAACCCGGCGCATGATTCAAATGATCCGAGCTCGCCATATTCGGACTTGTTAGATATCGCAGGGCGGTGAACTCGGGTGTGACCGCCGCCGGATAAGTGTTGAAAGCGACGTTCTCACAATGGTCAGCCCATTTGGTGTCTCCGGTGATCGTCAAGAGTTCTTCGTCCGACAGCATCTGCTCAACCATGCCGCACGTTTCGACCGCCTGACGTGGGTCCGAAAAGCCTTGGCGCGAGTTCTCGTCGCCGCCAAACATTCCACCCGGAACTTGGCCATATAGCCGTCGAATCGTGTCGAAGTTGTCGTAAGCGGCTCTAAGGTTCGCCGACATCCTGCTTTGCTGCGAGTAAATTCCCGGTTCGTCAAACGACTGGGAAACGTTAACATTGTGCCAATCGGGCAAGGTGCTCTTCATCGACCAATTCATCGTGCAACGGTGGTTTTTCTCGCCCAGCTCGATCAGTTTTGAGTCACCGCTGAGGTTATAAAGCCAATAGATGCTGGCAAGGTTATCGCCGCCGCGGGCGTGCTGCCAGTAGCCAGTGAGGAATTTGTTGTCGGGAATTTCGAGCTGGTAGTGGAAGTACTTCGTCATCAAGTCAGTGACGCGCTTGTCACCGGTGGCCTCGTGGTAGGTGCGAAGGCATTCGAGCATCAGCATGTTGCCCCAGAAGTCGCGCGAGCTGTCTTCAAGCCGCTGATTCGGACCGAAATCTCCGTCGGGTCGCTGACTAGCAAGCGCACCCTCGATCCAGGTTTTCGCTTCTGCGATCATCTCCTTGTCCTTCAGCTGATAAGCCAGGCTGATGTAACCTTTCAGCCAGTATGGGACTTCTTCCCAACCTGCCATACCTGAGCCGTCTTTGTTAAACCACGCGTTGCCTTCCTTTTTGAGCCATTCGCTGATGTGAGGCAGTTGACCGGTCATTCCGGAGCGTTGGCGTTTGAGATATTCGCGGAGCCAACCATTGGCAGTCACCGCTCCGACTGGAAGTTTAATGAGGGGAATCTGTGCGAGTGGGGCTCGGTTGCCTTGGTAATACTTGTTCCCATCAGATATCGGTGGTGTTTTAACTATAGTGACCGTGGTTTTTTGGGAAGCAAGGAGAATGAGCGCCAGCATAGAACGAGTTTACGACATTGGCGTGCCCGAGAAAGGAATGAGAGTGCTAGAGTGCAGCTAGACATGGACAAATAGACACGCCCTGGATGATGGACGCTTGAGCCTACATTCTCTTTTTCAAAGCCCTGCTCCATCAGGTAGGAGCCAATGGAGCAGCAATGAGTTCGCTTGCGCGGCGAAATTTTTAACTGAAATGGAGATCTAAATCGCCCCAAATCGTTTGGAGGTACTCGAGTTGACCTACATGTCCGATCATGTGGTCGTGAGTTAATTCGACCCAGAACATGACTGGTCGTTCTCCGAATGGGCCCTGAG
>JAYVXG010000269.1:0-6389 GCA_043785475.1 Armatimonadota bacterium | reverse complement strand
CTGTTGCGAAGAACATGACGCCAACCCATTCGGTCCATTTTAGGTTGCGGTTGATGATAGGCGCTCCGATCAAAATCAATCCCGCAAACCCTTCGAAGCCCAATTGGGATGGGTAATCAGTCGTTCCTACTGGGCGGAAAATCACCATATCGAGATTCGATGTAAAAGTCGAGAGTGCCCAATGAACTCCGACAAGTTGCATCATCCCGATGAGGCCCGAGAAGCCAAAAAATGCGAGAATCGTAAATTTGAGCCACTTCCGAATTTCGGGTCCGCAATACACTGCCTGCATGGTTGCCAGCCCCACCAACATGTAGCTGATCAGGTGGGAGGTCTGCCAGCCCATGGTCAATAACAATGTCCGACCAATGTCTTTGTTAATCAGAATTCCGTCAAAGATCGCGTAGGCGTAGAACAGTAAGACAAAGACCGCGGCAAATGGCATCCGGATCGGAATCTTAAAAAGCGCTAACCCGGTGAACATCTGGAGTGAGCACGAAATCGGAACCATGTACTCCAACATCCAACCGAATCCGGCAAGAGCTTGCTGAAATTTGAGGACCGTAATCAACATACAAATAAGTGCGTTGATGTACGCCCAAATCATGAATGCTCGGCGGAAACCAAACATTTTCCTTTCGGGGTCTTTCGCCCGTCTTACCGTGTCAATAACAAAAGCAGGGTTCGCGGTCTTGGGAAGAACCGCAGGAATCTCTAACTTCCTTGTCCGAGGTTGCATGGTTATCTTCTTGCGACGCTGGCCCCGGAACGTGAACCGAAGGGTTCTTCGGTTGGCGATCCGTTGGTCAAGACAATGCTCATTGCTTTGGCACCAGATTTATGCAAGATTTCTTGAGCAACGGGAATTGCCCGGTAACTCGTGGTCTTAGCGCTGATAACCATACAGACTTCATCGACATACTGAGCCAATCGGGAGGCATCGGCAAAAACGTCGACGGGTGGGCAATTGATGACGACGGTATCGGCTTTGCCCCGAAGGTCTTCGATGAGGCCGCTCATATAGGCCGTATTAAAGTCAGAAAGGCCGCTGGACGAGGCCGCTCCGGCGGGGAGAATCAAGAGATTCTCGTGCTCGGTGCTGACAAATAAGTCGGTGGACTCGCCAGGAAGAATTGTTCGTCCAAGGATTTCGGCCACGCCGCTACGTCCTTGCACACCGAACAGTTCACTCAAACGAGGGAGTCGGAGATCGCAATCCACTAGGGCAGTTTTTGAGCCGGTTTTTGACATGGCTACGGCGAACTCTGCAGCTGCGCCGGTCGAGTCAACGTCCTCACCAACCGCGGTGAAAAGGATGACACCGGGCCGGTTTTCTTTGGCCATCATCGAGAACGCCATGTAGCGGAAACTTTCTATGGGTTTGAAAGAGCCATTTCTGATTTCTGCGTAGTGACGCCGCGCCAGAGGTTTGGGCATCATTGGGATCGAAGCAGCCACCGGCAGAGCGGTGAGTTCGGCCAATTGCCAACTTGTGTGAACAGGGAGTCGGAAGGACTCTATTGCGAAGGAGTACGCGAGACCGATTAACGCGCCGACAATGGCCGACAGAATAACGTATTTCTTAGGGTCTGGGGCAACTGGCTCGCTGATTTTATCCGGATCGGCCAAATACTGAATTTGGCTCGTCTGGCCTTCACTGGCACCCTGCATTTCCTCAACCCACTTCTGGTTCTTTTGGTATTGCTCTTCGTAAACTAATCGATTTCGGGAAAGATCAAAGAATTTTGTCTCAACCGCGGGGTATCCGGCGGCTTCGGCTTCTGCCCGTTGGACGGAAGCACTGATTGCGGGCAGGGACTCGTGAATACTGTTTACCTTTGCTTTCGCAGTTGCCTCGCGGCCTTGCAATTCATAGTAAATAGAATTGGGAGACTTCATCGTCGAATCTTTAAAGAAAGTAGAATCTTTTTCGGCCGCTATGCGCTTTGCCTTGAGGCTGTCGTATTTTTCAATTATCCGCTTCACGCTCGGTGCATCGTCGGTGTATTTTTCTCGTTCAGCTCCCAATTCGGATTCAGCCTGGGCTTCCATTTGGCGGTAGATTTGCACCTTTGGGTCTCTTGAGCTACCTTCGGTGCCGGCAATGTATCGGGGAGTCTTCTGAATAGCAGCTCGGATACTCGATAATTCTGCCTTTGCGCTCTCATACTCCACTTCGGTAAGTGAAAGTCGATCTTTGAGTCGAGCCAATTTTTCGGTAATCGAAATATTGCCTTGATTAATATCAACAATGCCTCTTTCGACCTTGATCTTTCGAAATTCATTGTCGATGGCATCCAACTTCTGCTTCGCCCGTGTCGCCTGCGCTTTTACCATGGCCAAGGCGTCCTGTACTGCGCGCTTGGAACGATCTTTTCGATAGTTGGCAAAGGCAGTCGCAACGTTATTGGCGATTGACGCTGCGTCTTCCGGACTGTATGCCCGGACTCTGACTTTCACGAGTCGCATCTGTTCCTGAGCATATTGGTTAAGCGATGCGGGTATATCCAGATCAAACATTGGATACAGTTCTTGGAATGTCTTCGGTGACGTAAAGTCCTCGCCGGTGAACGTTTTTCTCCCTGATTCCTTGGCTGTAAGTTTCAGGGCAGCATCAAAAATACGTTGAGATCGAAGAATTCCACTATCGGAGTCCAGGTCGTTCATCACGCCTTGATTCAGGACCTTTCGCACTTCGATTGGCATTGTGTTGTCTGGTTGGAGTTGGGCACTTCCCGCCATGACTTCGACGACCGCCTCATACAACTTCAATGAGCGCCATGCAATGAAAAAACCAAACAATCCGGCGATGATTGCGGCAAATAACGTTCTTCGGATGTGGACCTTTAACATGCGCTTAGAATTCCCTCAATATTTAATTGGCACAAAGTAGACCAAAACTCGTTTCCGAGAATAGGTTACTAACATTATTGACGATTTTGCCGTTCCAAACTCATCATGAACACCGTAAAAAACCAAGTAAACACACGCGAAACGGCTTAAGAATCCGAATTTTACATAATATTGCCAAGTTTTCTCCTTTTTCGCATCACCTAACTACGGGGATTTCGACTGAGGAAAGACCCTTAAATCCCAGAAGATTGAGTTTCAAAAAGGGTTTATAGTTTTGATTTGTCGACGATCCCGTCTACTTTTGCAAGCGCGATGCAGTTGTCTTGATCAAGGTATTTCAAACGATATGTCTCGGGAAAACCAGTTCGGTTGTGGTTGACGAGTAGGATGTAGACGGGCTTACCTTTAAAACTTCGACTCTCAAACATCGCGGCTTCAATTTTGTTGAGGCTTCTCTCGATTTGGTCCAAGTCGTTCCTTCTCTCGCCTTCCGTCGCAACGAAATCCAAAATTGGGTTGCCGGGCCGCACCGTGATTGGCTGTTGCGTGGCGAACATGTAGATGCCGGGCATGATGACTTGTTTCTCGCACATGGCGTAATACGAGATCATTCTGAGGCCAGGGTCCCATAACGATCGTTCATATGCAGATTCCATGTTCACATCGACGGTGACCAGCAGTGCGCCAGGTTCGAGCATTTTCGCCATTTCGCGAACTTTATTTCCCTCAACATTTCCGTCGCGGACCAATTTGAAGATGGGATAGAGAAAACCGAGCGACAGGGCGAAGCAAACGGTAGTACCGACAAGTTCGGTGACTTTTGTCTGTCCTCCTCTCCACACGGCGAATGACACAAGGAACGCTAATCCAAGCGGAATAATTCGGCCATCCAAGTTCATGACCAGTTCTAGCCCGAACGGGCAAATCGCGTAGAGAAATGCGATAAAGAGCAAGACATAAAAGTCATTCCTCTTAACTTTGACTAGGCGGATACAGAAGCAGAGCAGGAGGAAAGCGTAGAAAATATTTGCAAATGTGTAGAGAGTTGGCCCGATTCCAAACGATGTTCGCATGAGCCAGAGCTTGTTGCCAATGTCGGTGAATCGCCATTGCTTGGTTTCAGAAGCTACCGATCCGACTTTAAATAGAAATCCAATGACCAAAGTCATCACAGTCGCGGAGATCATGGTGGTTCGTCCATCCATTGATTTCCTTTGCTGAAAGCCTTGGAAAAAGAGCAGAGCCAAAATCAGAAGGCTCGCCAGCATGTGGCCGAAGTAGGTCAGCAAAACAGTGAGGCTTAGAAAGAAAATCTTCCGTTTCGGCGACTCGATCCTTTCGTAGCAGTAAAAGATGATCGGGATTAAAGAAGCGGTGAAGGCAAAATTTAAGTATCCCATCAGGACGGATACATTAAAAAAGAGCATTGGAGCGAGGAATGCGATGGGTGAGCATCGTCCGCTGTTTCGGTTTACTGAGAGCAGATAGCATCCCAGCGTCCAAGCGACCAAGCCGACGAAAAGTAGACCTTTGACCACGAACTCAGCGGGCATGAACCGACCGAGGACTGTGGCGATTATGTCGACGCCCAAATTGGGAGTCAGTCCAAAATGCACGCTGTACAGGTCTTGGGTTTGCGGTAGGTTGGCGTCTCGCGTCAGAACGTAATAGCGTGCCAAGTGGTTTGCCAGATCGTGAAATGGCAGGTTTCTCGGGACTAAGATTAGTAGGCCAGCTAGCGCAGAAAGGAGCCAGTAGAGGACAGCGTAAAATTTGGTTGGCAAGAACTGTCGCTCGGAAATGACTGCAATCGGTTTGAAATCATTGTTGTCTGGCACCTGAGTGGGTTCTGCATCGGCAGGGGAGCAAGACATTGATGCCCTTAGTATGCGCCTTTGCCCGTCATGACCGCAACGGGTGTGAGCCAAATGATTTTGGCATCGGTTCCAAGTCCGAATTCCTCAAGGTACTTGAGGTCAAGTTCAATCATTTCGGTGAAGCTCAAATCACTCCTGCCCATCACCTGCCAGTAGCACGTGATTCCCTGCGGAATTTGCATGCGTTGCTTTTGTTCGTCGGTTAGTTTGTCGCCTTGGTGGACTGGCAAGGGTCTGGGACCTACGAGGCTCATGTCGCCCAAGAAAACGTTTACGAGTTGAGGCAATTCGTCTAGGCTGAAACGGCGCATGAACCGACCAATTGGTGTGATGCGGGGATCGTTCTTCATTTTGAAGATTGCCCCATCTTTCTCGTTGCAGGTTTTCTCAAACTCGGCTTGCCGTGCGTCGGCGTTCACGTACATGCTTCGGAACTTGAGAAAATGAAAGACTTTGCCATCTTTGCCGTATCGATGGCTCTTGTAAACAACGGGACCGGGTGAGAAAAGAAAAATTATTAAGCCGATGAGGATAAACGAGGGAAGCAGGAGGATTAGCAAAAACGCGGATCCCACGATATCTCCCACTCTTTTGAGACGCAGATAGCCTTGTGGCCCTGACGCTTTTGGTCTTTTACTTAGATCGCTTTCGACGGCGACTCCTTCATTTCTTTTGGTATGAACCATACATTAAACCAGCCATTAAATACAGGCATCGCTGCCGTAGACTCAACAATGAGTCAAAAATATATTAGTCAAGTTATTGACCGAAGTCACTCAACCGTAACAGATTTAGCAAGATTGCGGGGTTGATCAATGTCGCACCCATTTAACTTAGCTACGTGATATGCAAATAATTGTAGCGGGATTATTGCTAAAAGCGCGTTAAGGAAGTCAAATTTCGTACGGGGAATTTTAATGACGTGCTCCGCAACCTGATCCATTAACTCGTCGTCTGCCGTTGTAATTGCAATAATCTTCCCTCCGCGAGCCTGAACTTCCTTAATATTCGACACAACTTTGTCGCGAATCTTAGGATCGGTTGCGCAGAAAATCGAAACCACGTCTTCGGTAACTAGGGCTAAAGGACCATGCTTCATTTCGCCCGCCGGATATTCCTGGGTTGGGATGTAGGCAATTTCCTTGAGTTTGAGGGCGCCTTCCATGGCAACGAAGGCGTCGGCGCCGCGACCAAGGAAGAAACAGAGGGGCATATCTTTGTATACTTCGGCGAGTTTTTCGATCTGTGGCTCGAGCTTGAGGCACTCAGCCATGAGCTCGTCCATGCGTCCAATCTCGGAAACCCATTCGTCAATACGGACGCCCGGGACTTCTTGAACTTGGGCGATATACAGCGCCAGGAGTGCGAAGACCATGACTTGGGCGGTGTATGCCTTGGTACTTGCAACCGAGATTTCTGGGCCGGCTTGGGTAAAGATCGTTCGGTCGCATTCGCGAGAAATCGCGGAGCCGACAACATTAACGATGCCGAGGGTGCGGATTCTTCTTTGTTTGCACAGCCTTAGGGCCGCGAGAGAATCAAGGGTTTCGCCGCTTTGGCTCACAAAGATCGCCAGCGACTTAGGCGAGAGAACTGGGTCTCCGTACCGAAATTCCGACGAGAAGTACACATCGGTCGGAAGACGAAGGGCGCTTTCGA
>JAYVXG010000268.1:0-6392 GCA_043785475.1 Armatimonadota bacterium | reverse complement strand
TTTGGTCGGCTTTTGTGAGCAAAACAATGTTAACACCAGTCTGCTTGCTCAGGATTGCAACCACACTTTCGATGGCAGTGGCGGATAAATTCAGAGTTACAAGACGCTGATCCCAAGGCTTTTTAGGTTGAAGTGGAGCATCAGCAAACTTCTCCGCTGCGCTCTGTTTTACGCTCGGAAACGGGGGCTCAGATGGGCTAAACACAAAAGGAGAACCAGTAGTCATCAAAACGGACGTCTGGCTCTTCATTGGGTTTAACGCAGGCAAAAAGATGTAGCTGGAATAGTGGCTGGTTAAGAAGACCTGTGGGAAAGTAACGGGCTCTGTCCCCACTTTCTTCGGACAGGCGATTGAGCGTATCAAGGCCGGCTTTGTGGCGAGGAAATCGAACATAAGTTCGGGTCGATTTCCCATGGTGGGGAGGGTTGAGTAAAACCAAGTAAACATTAAATGTGCGTCTCCTGACCGATAAAAATTGTCTTAACTAACTTTCCTTTGCGAATAGTAATTTTTTGGCTTGAAATGGATTCGACTCGGAATCCTTGACCGACCAAATCTCCAACTTCTACGCAGGAGGTTTTTCCGTTCATTGATACGACCCCCGTAGAGCCGCCAGCCTCGATAAATCCGTCAAATCGCAGGGTATACACCGGTTTCTGTGAAGGAACTGACAAAGGTGATTTGTCGTTCCCTTCGGGTTTCGTCGTGGATTCTGCTCCCGGCAACGAACCAGTCATTCGGTCGGATGAATCGTAGCCTGGATCTTCGGGGCGAATTTGATTGGTAGGGCGGGAGCTCTCGCGGTTTGGCCGGCTCCGGGGTTTGTCTCCGTCAAAAGCACTCGTCCTTGCCGGAACCTCAAAGGCGTCCCGTTTGATTGTGGTCAAATCGCCTTTGTTTGCCGAGTTTGCCGACTGGTCAACGGGTGACGGTTTTATTGGAATGGGCGTTTCGGAAGGTGACTCGGAAGACCTTGCCGACTTTGGCAACGGACTTCCGATATCCCGAATAACGATGGGCCGGTTGGAACTCCCGTTGCCTATCGTGCCAAATGCTGTTTTGGTGAGCAGACCCACGGCAAAAACCGCACCAATTCCAAGGCCAATTGCTTGCTTCTTATCACCTAATTTCACTGCGTAGCCTCCTGCTTGAGAATCTGAAAAATGAATTTTGCCGAGACCTTCGATTGGTCTCCTGGTTTGGTGCCGATTGGCAAAATGTCGATGGACAGGAGTTCAATCGGAATCGAAATATTTGCGAGCTTTCTGGTAAACGCCATCACGTTCGTTAAGGAGCCCACGACTTGCCCGGACATCGCGAGTTGTTTCCAGCCTTTTTCGTCAAGTCCCTTCTTGTAATGAGTTGAAAATTGAACTGTGTCATTGGTTGACGTAACTTCTTGGAGCCGACAATTGTATTCTCTGGCCAATCGGTCCATGGTCACCTGGACAATGCTCAGTTCTCTTTTGCCCTCCGGCTGAAATTTCACTTTTTTTGCCTTTGCAATGGTGTCGGTAAGTCCAACAATCTCTTTTTTGGCCAGCGCCAATTTGGCGTCAGATTCAATGATTTTGTAGTGGTTGAGGCCCGTACTAAGAAGCAGAAGCGTGCTTACGGCTACCGCAAAGGTCCCAACAATGAGAATTCCTCGCTCGATAATCTTTAAATTCCCGACGCTGATCAATGCACCACGGTTCATGGTTATAAACTCACCCGCTTAATGAAATCAAATTTGATGCTGTTCCGAGAGATTTGACTCTGTCTCACTGAAGTCTGGGTTGCGGAAAGGACGTTGGAACCCTTACCGGCAGCATCGACGAATTCACGCCCGACATCTGGGTTTGCCGCGTTGGCCAATACCTTTATCGAGCATTCTCCAGCACTGACCTCCGTGTTGAACTGCTCGAAATAGATCATTGTAGGGGCGGAGTTGATGATCTTGGTGAGTTCGTTGAGATAGCTATTTGAAAACCGGTGACAACGCACAACCATTTCATCCATCTGAATACTTGGAGTCACGGCTTTGGCTCTGACCTGAAGCTTATTTTTCGCCGCAATATTTGCAATGAGGCTTGTATCCGATTCACCAGAATGCTTGGCGAATTCGGCTCGCTGAGAGATAAGCAGGGGAATGGTCAGACTTCCCGCGATCGAGATAAGCCCCAAAATCATGAGTTTTCGATAGAAGGAAACTTCGAGGTCTCCGCGTTGAGCGACCCATGCATCAAGCAAGTTCACTTCGACGTTGATCGTCTTGACTTTATGCTGCGCGGATCCAGTTATATTCCCTTGCACCTTCGGCTTGGCTCCTATTTAGTTCGTTCTGACTCAGTCCGGCGAGGGCGAGCCCCATGACGATGGTATATGCCTCTTGTCGGTTCGAGACATTGGCAAATGTTTCTTGATTAAATCGAGTCATCATCCCGGCAATTGGCCGTGCGAATTCGATTCGGAGGCCCAATTTTCGTTCGAGATAGTTCGCAAATCCATTGAGCCCAACCAGGCCCCCTACGAGGATTGCTTGGTCCAGGATTCCTGCGTAACTTCGTTCAGGGTGAAGCGACCGAAAGTATCGCATGAGTCGCCATACTTCCTTCGTTAATTTTTCTAGCTCGATGGTCAAATTGATGAGGGCACTTGAATTCTCGTAGGGAACCGTCAGAATGCCGTTCTCGTTCAGCTCGGTAAGCGGGTCATGAAGCATTACTTCAGCATCTTCTGGCGTCACATTAAGGGCCAGGGACACCGCCTCATGAAACATAGTCGAGCCGAATTTGACCCCTCGGATGAACTGGAGTTGCTGATTTTGGACAACATACATGTGGGTGTTGGTTGCGCCAAAATCAATGATCGTCAGGGAAGCATCGCGCCAAAGCGCGGACTTTCGATTGAGCTTTCGTTCGACTACCCTCAGGATGGCTTGCGCTTCTAATTCAGCCCTAATCGGAGTTATTCCCGCGTTGAGAATGGCTTCAGCCCGGCTATCAATAATCTTCTTCGGCACCGCAACAATGAGAGAGGCAACGTCCCGTTCATACTCTTCGGCTATACGAGAAACTTCGATGTAGGCACTTTCCATCGGGAAAGGGAGGTGCTTTCGGACCTTGAACTTTGCCGCTTCTCGGAGCTCGGCACCTTCTAAATCGGGCAGGTTAACCCATCGAAGGACGGCCAAATTACTCGGGATGTCGAACACGGCAGTATCACATTGCACGGAGTTTTCGAGGAGGTAACTGGCTAAGCGTTTGCCGAAATCTTTTGGTTCGACGATGACGCCATTCTTTACGCCAGATTCCGGGTTCGTAAACGAGCCAGCGGCTTGAATATCGATTCGATCTCCAACTTGGTTCAACAGCAAAACCTTGGTTGAGCGAGAACCAAAGTCTACACCCAAAGATTGCCTCCCACTGTTGCCAACTTGGAACGATTTGGAGAACATCTAAGCTGCTTGGACCTCCGGATAGTCGTTGGCCGGTTTCGTCCAATAGGCCGCGTACATCTCGTCCAATTCGCCAGCCGTCAGGAGCTGTTTTATTGCTTCAACAACGACCGGGTCGAACTGCACGCCCGCGCCTTTTGAAAGTTCACCCATTACGTGACCCATGTCCATAACGCCTCGATAAGGACGGCGACTACTCATTGCGTCAAACGCGTCGGCAACGCAGACCACTCTGAGAGAGAGTGGCAGTTCTCCGCCTTTCAATCCATCGGGATATCCGCTTCCGTCAAGCTTCTCATGGTGATTTCGAATGATCAGGAGAACGCCTTCACTCAGCATTAGCGGACGGCAAATTTCGTAACCAATGACCGGGTGCGATCGCATCGTGTTGAACTCTTCGTCGGTCAATCGGCCGGGTTTGTTGAGAATGTGGTCGGGAACACCGATCTTTCCGATGTCGTGAAGAATCGTCCCAATTCTCAGCTCTTCGAGTGCGTCCGTCAAGAGGCCCAACCTTATGCCGATCATGACCGAAAGGTCGCAAACACGTTGCGAGTGACCTCTCGTGTATTCATCTCGGGCTTCAAGGGCGGTTGCCAAAGATTCAAGCGTTCGGATGAAGGTGGCTCGTGAGCGTTCTTCCATTCGTGCGTTGTGGACCGCATTAGCAAGAAGAGACGATAGGCTTTGAAGTAAATCTAGCTCTTCGGATTCGAGAGTTACATTTTCCTCAGAGTTGATAATCGTCATCGCGCCAATCATGAGCTCAGAATTGGCGACGCCAACTCCCGAGAATTCGCGGTTGACGAGCGGTAAACAGAAAGCTGATTTTACGGGCAGACCAATACCGTCGCAGTCGATGAACTCTCCGTCCTTGGCGGTAAGAGTGATTGGCTGTCCTGTTTTTGCAACATAACCCGATACGCCATCGCCCATGGTCACTACGGCAGGAAATTCGAAGTCGCCTTTAACGCCGTAAGCGGCTTCCGTCAGAAGCACGGTGTGGTCTTCTTCGCTCGTAAGCGATACCATGCCGGCACTCGCGCCAAGATCATTAACTGCCGCTCTGAGAGTGCTGATGATCAAACTGCGTACATCACCCGAAAGGGACATGTTTGCCGCCGTGTTCATCAAAGTTGTGAGGCGTTTGTCTCGCTCCCGCAGAATTCGATCTTTGGTTTGGAATTTTGAGAAGAGATAGCCAATGAACCCGGTTGCCGCCATCGAGCTCGCGGGAAGAACGTGGGAAGCGGTATTGCCGTGAGTCAAACTTGGAAAGCTGACGAGGACCATTGCGGCCAGTGTAAAAGCAATGGGCCGCACTGCCTTCGCAGTGCTGAGACATTCGATCAAGATAATTGGAATCGCGATGAGCCAAAGGCCTCCAAGCTCCGCTGGGGCTAACGCGCTGACAATACACACCGTGGCCAAGTCAAATAAGCGCAGGAGCCCAGGGTAAATGTGTCCCTTCGTTTTGTACGCATTCAGACTCTTGGTAATGATTGTAGTGCCTACTCCGAGGAGGCTCTCAAGTGCCAGAATTACGCCGAGAACTTCAGGGTGGCTGGGGTCATAGGCCAGCACCGCGGCAAAGAAAAGGATGAGCCAGCGGAACTTCAAATATTGCCGATCGGCTTGATATGCCAACAGAAGACTTCTTCTCATCGGCGCGTTCTCCTATTGTCCTGGTAGAAATACATGGATTCGTTAACTAAATCGTCGGCAGAATTCACGAATAACTTTAGGTTTGATCCTTTACCACTGGCCCGGAATCCAGTATCGGTTTCCGCCATCGGGGTTTGCAACAAAATAGTTGTTGAATGTGACCACCATAGGTCCTCCCACGTTGGTAAATTGGCTGCCGGCCAACGATCCGTTGATAATTTGGCTGCTGCCGCCACCGCCACCGCCACCGCTGGTCGCCGTACTTATTGTTCCGTTGCAAATAACGAACACATCCGAAGTCCCATTTTGGAACTGCACATCACCGTTGCAAATAACTACCAACCGAGCAATACCGGCTGGCACATTCTTGACGACATTGATGTTCACCGAGCCGTTAACGTAAATGGTAACTTCGCCGGTTATTGTGCCACTAATCGTCAAGGTGCCGGTGTGATATCGAAGTTGGCTGTGCGTACCCGACGACGGGTTTGTGATGTTGTTCAGGGTCGTCTTTCCTGATGTCGTCACGGTCGCCTGGGCTGCGTACGCCGCATCATTCAGGATGATCGATTGTCCCGGTTGCCGTCCAAAAAAGGAGCCCGTCTGACTGACCAGGGACGTGGCCGTCGTACTGCTCGAATAAATGTCTCCGACCAGCGTTAACTGCGAAGTATCGACATTAATAGTGGGAACATAAAGGTCTCCGGTGAGGGTGACCGTCGAACTGGGTTGAAACTTGGTCGTAAAAAACATCCCGAATTGGCAAGGCTGAACGGTCGCCCGTTTGCCAACATATTGGTGGGTCGATCTTGTCTTACCGTCGATGACTCCTGTTGTCGTAATATTTACCCCCGTCAGCGGATTCCAACTGTTGTCTACCGCCGAGGTGACGGTAAGGTTAACTCCATTGATTGTATTTGCAAAACTTTGGGTCGTGCCTACAAGATCTACGAGATCTTCGACGACGAGCGCCTTGCTCGATTCGACACAATATTGCCATTTGGCATCGCGCTCAGCCTGCTTTTGTTTGTAGTTTGCCATCCGACCCAAATCGACGGACGCGGCAATGATCGTGGTTGCGGCTGCAATCAAGATCACGACAAAGATCATGACCATCGCTCGTTTTCTTCGCTTCAAATCGCACTTCTCCAAAAGAATCTTCGAGACAGCACAATGGTTGGAATAGGGTTGCCCAGGTTGCCAGAAAATCCCTTAACTCCCGAATTTGGGTTGATGCTGGAATCCAGGGTGATTTGGACGACGGTGGACAAGTTTGGCGCATCTTGA
>JAYVXG010000267.1:0-6402 GCA_043785475.1 Armatimonadota bacterium | reverse complement strand
CGGACTAATCGGCAACGGTGCAATGCACGGAATGTCACGACAGCCAGAAGCAATCGGCAAACTTCAAACAGTTATGCTGATCGCTATGGCGTTTGTCGAGATTATCTTCCTCGTCACTCTCTTCTTGGGTAAGAACCTCCTCGGCGGTTAATACAGACCAATTCGATCCTCGATTTCAATAATCGAGGATCGAGCGGAACAACAAAAGTTATGTCAAATACATCAAGATCAGCCGGAATGCCAAAGTATGCCAACTATATTGTCGGCGTGCTTTTCATCATTGGCGCCATTCTCATCAACAATGTGATTGGCGGTGAAGGTGACCATTTTGGCAACTTTAAGGTCATCGGAATTGATTTCCAACCAGGAAAGACACTCGGATCGATCGGTATGTTTTTGGTTCTCTTTCCGGTGATCCAATCCTTCTTTATTGCTCCTTTAGCGGCGGCAATCGAAGAGCGAAACTCCAACCTCGAAAACACGTTTTCGGAAGTTGAGAGTATGCGCTCCGAGATGTCATCGATGAAGTCGGAATACGAGAAGAAACTTGCCACTACGGAAGCTGACGCTCGCGAAAAGATTAACGCCCAGATTAAGGAAGCCCAGACCCTGAGACAAAATCTCATGGCCGAAGCCGCCTCAAAATCTGACGCATTGATCAAGCAAGCTCAGGACGAAATCGCTGGTGAAAAAGCAAAGGCGGTTCGAGAAATTCAAGTTCACGTCACCGACCTCGCTTTGGCCGCTGCCGAAAAGGTTGTGGGCAAAAATATGGATTCGGAGCTCAATCGAAAGCTGGTTAGCGATTTCATCAAGGATTTGGAGGTCGCTCAGTAAGTGGCAGAAGATCGCGTTAGTCGTCGTTATGCAACAGCCTTGTTCGAGTCTGCAAAGGCTTCGAAAGAGGTTGCCAGTGTTGAAGCGGACCTTATTGCCGTTGAAAACCAACTGGAAAACAACGGAGATTTTCGCGCGTTCATGCTTAGCCCAAACCGCGACCGCACTGAGAAAATAGAACTATTCGACAAAGTCTTTGGTGACCGAATTACGGCCCTAACGTGCCGACTCGTCAAGCTTATGCTTGAAAAGCGACGTGACGAGAAATTGCCCGGTATTCGAGCAGAATTTAGCGCCCTTCGTCGAGCAGACGAAGGAACGGTGAACGCAACCGTGGTTAGCGCGGTAGAACTCACCAAGGCAGAACAAAAAGACATTGAGGAAAAGCTGAGCAAAAAACTCGGCAAGAAGCTCGAGACAACTTATTCAATTGATCCAAGTCTCATCGGCGGCGTCCGAGTGGGATATGGAGACTTTATTATCGACGGTAGCGTCCGAGGATCTCTCGCGAGACTCCGAGAGTCGCTTCGACAAGACACCCTTAAACAGGCATAAGAAAATGGCCATTCGACCAGAAGAAATTACCGACATCCTCCGCCAACAGCTCGAGCAGTTTGACAAAACTGCTAAGAAAGAGCACGTTGGAACCGTTATCCAAGTTGGAGACGGCATTGCCAAAATTTACGGACTGCCCAACTGCCAAATGGGAGAACTTCTCGAGTTCCCTCATGGCGTAGTTGGACTCGCGCTTAACCTTGAAGAAGAATCAGTAGGCGCAGTTTTGATCGGAGAAGACACCAAGATTCGTGAAGGCGATGCGGTCCGCGAAACCGGACGCATTATCCAAGTTCCTGTTGGCAAGGCCCTTTTGGGACGCGTTGTCAATGCACTTGGCCAGCCCATCGACAACAAGGGTCCGATCGCTTCCGACGAATTTCAACGACTCGAAACCGTCGCTCCTGGCGTTGTCGACCGACAACCGGTTACCGAACCCCTCCAAACTGGTATCAAAGCTATTGACGCGATGATCCCAATCGGACGCGGACAACGAGAGCTCGTTATCGGCGACCGACAAACCGGAAAGACTGCGATTTGTATCGATACGATCATCAACCAGAAGAAAACCCACGAGCCCGGCGGCAGCCCAGTCTATTGCATCTATGTGGCATGTGGACAAAAAGCTTCCAACGTTGCCAGAGTTGTTAAGACGCTGGAAGAGAACGGTGCGCTTGAGTACACGACCATCGTTCTTGCGTCTGCATCCGACTCAAACGCCGAACAATATTTGGCTCCGTTTGCCGGTGCCGCTATCGGTGAGTACTATCGAGACAACGGCATGCACGCTTTGGTCATCTACGACGATCTTACGAAGCAAGCCCAGGCATACCGGGCAGTTTCACTCCTTTTGAGACGACCACCAGGACGAGAAGCCTATCCGGGAGACGTTTTCTACCTTCACTCACGACTATTGGAGCGAGCCGCTAAGGTCTCCGATGCCCGTGGTGGTGGTTCTTTGACCGCCCTCCCGATCATCGAAACCCAATCGGGCGACGTCTCGGCGTATATTCCGACCAACGTTATTTCGATTACCGACGGACAAATCTACCTTGAGCCTGACCTCTTCTTTGCTGGCGTTCGACCGGCAATTAACGTTGGTATCTCGGTTAGCCGGGTCGGTGGAAACGCACAGATCAAGGCGATGAAGCAGGTTGCCGGAAAACTGAAGCTCGAAATGGCCCAGTTCCGCGACGTTGCCGCATTCGCTCAGTTCGCTTCCGACCTTGATAAGTCGACGCAGATGCAGCTCATCAGAGGTCAACGATTGACCGAGTTGCTCAAGCAAGACTTGGTTAGCCCGATGGACGTTGTCGACCAGATCATTGGAATCTATGCTGGTTCGATGGGTGTTCTCGACGAGATTGCTTTGGATCAAGTTAAGGCATTTGAAACAGGAGTGTTGAAGCACATTCACGAGAAGTACACCGACGTTGTTGAGTCCGTTCGATCAACCAAGGCTCTTTCGAAAGAAATTGAAGAGCAGTTGAAGAAGGGCATTCAAGAATTCGCAGACTCATTTGGCAAATAAGATAAGACATGGCAACGCTTAAGCAGATCCGACAACGCATTCGCGCCGCGAAGAACATCCAGCAAATCACGAAAGCGATGAAGCTGGTTGCGGCTGCGCGTTTGAAGAAAGCGACGGATCGAGTCTTTGATGCCCGTCCGTACGCCGACAAGCTGAAAGACATCATGACCAGCATGGCTGCGTCGGGCAGCTTGCCCGACAATCCTTTGCTGACCAAGCGCGAGGTGAAGAACGTCTTGGTAATCGTGTTGACTTCAGACCGCGGTTTGGCTGGTGGCTTTAACACGTCGATCATCCGAAAAGCGACCGACTTCTTCAAGACTCTTGAAGGAAAGCCGATTCAGCTCATCAGCTACGGTAAGAAAGCCAATCTGTTCTTCGCAAAGCGCGGATACACGATTGTTGACAACTACTCCGCTCCATCGGCCGGCGCGCAGCTCGTCGACGCAGTTTCGTTGACTCGCAAAGCCCGCGAACTCTTCGAGTCGGGTGAAGTAGATGCGGTCTACGTTGTCTACGCAAAGTTCTTCTCGGCCGTCCGTCAAGTTCCTCAATGCGTAAAATTGCTTCCTATCGAAGCTCCCGACGCATCGGAAGCGACTGGCGGAGAAGTTGAATTTGAACCGAGTGCCGATGTCGTTCTGGACACCTTGCTTCCCCGCTACTTCCAAACATTAGTTTGGCAGTCAATGTTGGAGTCAACGGCATCCGAATTCGGTGCGCGAATGAGCGCGATGACAGCTGCAACCGAGAACGCTGGCAAGATGATCAATACGTTGACGCTCAAAGCTAACCGAGAACGACAAGCTTCGATTACGACCCAGATCCTCGAAGTAGTCGGTGGCGCCGAAGCGCTTAAGTAATCAGCAGACTGGTTTATCAGAACTCAATTCTCAGAAAGCCTCAGCATTTGGGGCTGGGGCATAATTGCATCAAATACTCGACTATCAAGGTTGGTGATACCTGGACTCGGCGGACGTAGAGTTTAGATTACAGTAGAGGTTAGATTACAATAGGTCAACTTTACTTGCCTCAAAGATACAAGCAGCGGTTTCGCCTACCGCAAAATTTGAGCAGTTGTCGATTTAAGGGCTGATGCATCCAGTCCCCTTAAGCCTCCAACCGCTCACAATGCCAAAGAACGGTTATTGAATTTTTGCAATCGAGTAGGTTACGTGGCCATTGGACTCTGACTTACCGACGAGGAAAGCACCATTTCCGAGCACGAATTGATCAGGGATGGCTGATCCTTGATCAAAGTTACTATTGCCGAGGGCGACGCCCGCGGGGTGCGCAAGGTCAAAGTACATCTTGGTTGGAGCAGATACACTTGAACCGGACATCCCAAAGGCAGAGCCATTCGCTAGAATGGACAGGGCATTGCCGCCACCAAATGCCGATGAATTTCCGCCCGAAGATTTCGAGCCGTTCAGCCTGTAATGGCTTCCATTATTGCTGTAAATATCTTGGGTCCGAGTCGTATTGACTTGTCGGCCACCCAAATTGCAAGTGTCGCATCGAACAACCATTGCACCATTCGGTTGGAATACGAAACCCTGACTAAGACTGTCTTTTAAAGAACTGAATGCAAGTACCGATTGAGGAGCGACCGTTGTGGTTCCGTCATCGTTAAGTTTAGCGAACATGAAGCCTCGAATGCCGACAGCATTTGTGCCGCTAGAGATCGTTCCATATACTGATCCGTCAAAGTTGACCATGGTTGGGATGAACTTTGAGTTGGATAGTTGAACCGAATGAAGGCCCGAGCCAGCCTTGAAGGTGTAATACTTTGCTTCCTTCGTAGCTGTTCCTTTCAGGAGTAAGATATCGTTGTCGCTTGATGCGATCAACGAAAATGATATTCCGGCTTGACTCGCGAGTTCAGTCCTGCCACCAGTTGCATTCCAACCAATGACTCTACCGGCCGAGACTCCGTAGATATTTCCTGAGTCGCTAACTTTGGCTTGATATACGTCTCCGGACAGTTTTGGGACCACCTTCATCCCGAGGGATGGCGACCAAAGTGCGGTTTCGCCACCGGCTGTGAAGCCAATAAGTGTGCCACTGTTGCTGACTCCAACCGCATCAAAGTTGCTCACTTCATACGAGGTGAAATGTAGCGTGGGAATTTGTCCAAAGCTAATAGCAGAAAGAGCGACGAATCCAAGAGTCAGTCCATGAGTCAGGTGGTTCATACCGAACATCTTGCAAGGATCAGACCAATCAGCCACTTACAAAAAATATTATTCTAAAGCCAATCTTGACGTTTGAACAACCAGAGAATTCCCAGGCTAGATACAATCATCAATCCGATACTGTAGGGATAGCCCTGGGCCCAATTGAGCTCGGGAATGTTTTTAAAGTTCATTCCATAAATACCCGCGATAAGGGCGCTCGACATAAGCACGGTTGAGATGACCGTCATTTTCTTCATGACCTGATTTAGATTGTTCGACACCGTCGAGAGATGAATGTCCAGGAGCCCGGTCAAAGCATCGCGGTTTGTATCGACCAGTTCTGTCAGGCGAAGGGTGTTATCAAAAAGGTCGTGGAAATAGGGTGCGACCGGGTCAGTCACAAAATCGAGTTCTCGACGAAGTAAAGAGTTCATCACGTCACGAAAAGGACCGAGTCGCCGCCGCATGTGGAGCATTCGGCGTTTGATCACCAGCAAGTCCCTCATGCGGTGAATATCTCCCTCGTAAATCTGATCCGAAATCTCGTCAATCCTCTCTTCGATTGCATCGAGTTGGGGGAAATAGTCATCCAGTATCGAGTCTAGCAGGGCGAAAACTATATATCCAACTTCCGGTTTGGATAGGACCATCTTCTTTTCCCACCGTTGCCACAATGTCAGCAAGCACGGGATTTTGGTATGAGAGATCGTTACGATGGTTTGGCCTTTGACGAATATTCCGACCTCGTCGTACTCTTCTTCGCCGTCACCGCTCCCGACAACGGCCGGAGCGACGAGAAAGACGTGGTCGTCAAACTCCTTCAACTCTGGACGCTCATCGCGCCCGACTGCATCATCAATCGCAACCGGATGGAAGTGAAAATCATCCTCTAACTGCTTTGCACTCTGAGTTGCGTCATCGTCGAAGATATGAATCCAAGTGACCTCGGTACTCATCCGAAACCGTTCTAACGCGACCGAGTATTCGATTTCGGTAATCGAACGATCAGAACCAATGGCAAGGGCTTTGGATTCATTCATATATTTAAAGCTTTTTTATTCGAATGTTTCGATAAGCTACGACATCACCATGATCCTGGAACGCGATGTGTCCAGTGGGATGTTTTGCGAACTCGTCCCAGTTCTTAAATTTGCTCTTTGTGAGCCTCTCCTTGAAGTCGGGCGAATCTCTTTCATATTCCACGACCTTGACGCCATTCATCCAGTGTTCAACGTGGTTGCCTTTCGAAAGAATTCGAATTGAGTTCCACTCGTTGGCCTGTAAAACGACTTTCTGCGAAGG
>JAYVXG010000266.1:0-1889 GCA_043785475.1 Armatimonadota bacterium | reverse complement strand
TCGCTTATTCCCAAGCGATGTGTGATGGCGACATCGGTCAAACCCTGGGTGGCCAGGGTAATTAGTTGCTGCTCACGTTCTGAGAGATCTGGGTGTTGTTTCATTGCTTCCATCTGCAATTTTCCAATGTCTCACTTCGAACAGCTTTCCCATATACATCTGTTTTTTCCCTCGTGATAATGATTGAGGAGACAGAATAGGGTGCCTTTGGTTTGGCAAACATTGTGGTCCAATAATACCGGATTAATTCTCATGATTCTTTAACTACTTCGCTTGCAAGAATATCCTTCTCAAACCACGCATACAGTGTGGGCAGAACGAGGAGGGTCAGGATTGTTGCTGACACGATGCCGCCAATGACAACGGTTGCTAGGGGCCTTTGTATCTCGGCTCCAATTCCGGTATTGAGAGCCATAGGAATGAACCCGAGAGCGGCGACAAGCGCAGTCATCAGCACTGGACGCAACCGTTCCAATGCACCTTGCCTTGCGGCATCTTTTACGGAAAGTCCATGCTCTCCGCGAAGCCGATTAATGGCCGAAACCATGACTACTCCGTTGAGTACCGCGACCCCCGATAGGGCAATAAAGCCCACTCCAGCCGCAATACTAAACGGCAAACCCCTTGCAGCAAGTGCGAACACCCCTCCAGTAACCGCAAGTGGAACTCCGGTGAAGATTAGCATTGCCTGCTTAAGTGAGCCAAATGTAGTAAAAAGCAGCATAAAGATTAGCCCCAAGGCAACTGGCACGACAATTGTGAGCCTAGCGCTTGCTCGCTGCAAGTTTTCAAATTGACCGCCCCAATTTGTGTAATAGCCCTCAGGCATCTTGACCTCCCGAGCGACCACCGATTGCGCTTCTTTTACAAATGAACCTAAGTCACGGCCACGAACATTCAATTGAACGACCACTCGACGCTTTCCATCGTCGCGACTAATTTGGGCGGGAGCTGGCCGGTTAGAAATCTTCGCGACGCTGCCTAGGGCGACACTGCTTCCACCCGGTAATGGCACGGGAAGTGAGGCAATTCCTTCTGCCGAATTTGAAATATCCTCTGGGAAACGTACTACCAGGCTAAAGCGTTTATCGCCTTCAATGATCTGCCCGACCGGAGTTCGACCAAGCGCTGTAGATATTAGAGACTGAACGTCATCGACATTAATTCCAAGTCGCGCAATTTCATCCCGGTCAATGTCAATTTGGAGTACCGGAATATTGTCTACCTGCTCAACCGAAACGTCAGCCGAGCCCGGAACCTTCCGAAGACTCACGGCAATTTCATCCGCAATTCGCTTAAGCACGTCGAGATCCTCCCCGAAAACCTTAACCGCTACGTCAGCCTTCACACCAGAGACGAGTTCGGAAAAGCGCATTTGGATCGGTTGCGTAAAGCCATAACCTTGCCCAGGCACCTCGTTCGCCTTCGCTTGCATTTCTTCGATCAGCTTATCTTTGGTGAGGCCCGCACGCCATTCCTTTCGTGGTTTGAGCATGATGAAACTATCTGTCAGCGACAGGGGCATGATATCCGTCGCGACCTCGGGAGTTCCGCTTCTCGAAAATACAGTGGTCACCTCTGGCACTTCCTTAATCTTCTTCTCCATTGCAGTAACGAGCCGAAGCGTCTCCTCCGCATTTACCGTTCGGAGCCGGACTGGCTGGATGAGTGAGGATCCCTCATCGAGCTGAGGGATAAACTCTGACCCCAACCGAGTGAAGGCAAATCCGCTCAAAGCGAGAAGGCCCATTGCGCTTGCCACGACAATTCCTCGATGAACCATCGCCCACTTAAGAACGGGACGATATATCCGGTCGAAGAAAGACATCACTGGGTTTTTGCCTTCTTTGGTATCCCCTGAGAGGAGAAGACTTGCAAGGGCTGGAACC
>JAYVXG010000265.1:0-1896 GCA_043785475.1 Armatimonadota bacterium | reverse complement strand
AGGAGGTATCTCCCATAACCATGGTCAATCCGCACTCGCAGGCGTTAAATGCCGCCCACGAACCGAGCCCCATGCCGGGTAAGAATTTTTCTTCGTTTACGGTTACGGTGATGTCTTTGCGAGGGTTTGCGAATCGGAGGACCCCGCTCGGGAATACTTGGGGCTTCACTCCAAAGACTGTACTGAGCGCGTTATTATCGAGCTTCGGCTTGCCAACGTTGGGAGCTTTTTTTCGTTTTTCTCCATGACCAAGGACAGCGACGACTTTCTTGAAATCATTTGCCATTTCAACCGGCGAGCCTTTGCGTTGGAAGTGGACGTAGAACAGTCTTGGCTCCTCAGTGGTCATGTGGTTGTGGATCGATACTACTTCAAATTGGCCCGTTCGAAGGCTATCGACAACGTGGTCGATTTCTCCCTCCAGCATTGCTACGTCACCTACAGCCAGGGATGAATCGCTGGCGTTTGAAAAGGCAATGTAGGTGGCCAGGCCCAGGTCAGCGGAAATGACCATGCCGCTTGAGTTTCGGAAAACCACGTCTGTTCGTGGCAAATTAATTCGGTAGGAGCCGTCTGCATTGAGGGTGCCAGCTTTACCGACAATTTTACCGGCTTCGCTGAGTGCGGCAGGAACTTGTGGCGGTGTAACCTGAGCACTAGCAAAACCAGCGACTGCGATGGATAGAGCGACGAACATTCTTGGAAGATTTTTCATAGAGATCTCTTTTCTCATTCTGGCACTGAAAGGCTATTTGTATCTTTTTGATCGCAAAAATGTGAAAAAACATCGAGAAAAACACCAATATACAGATACCCCGTACGGGTATTATTATTTCTTCTATCTATGAACGGCATTCTTGAATTTTTACAGAAGGGTGGGGTGATGATGTATCCCCTTATCATTTCGTCCGTCCTAATGATCGCACTCATTTTGGAGCGGTTTATAACTCTTCGAAAGGAGGCTCCTGACGCCGAGGACATTTTCGAGGACATTAGAGAGATGTATCAACCTGGTGGGGATTCTTCGGTCGCGATTGAGGCGGCCACTAAACGAGGGATTCCTGGCCGGGTCTTTGCCCGTGGACTTCTCAATGCCAAGCGAGATGCCGATTCGATCGAGATGGCGATGGAACTTGAGGCGACCGGCGAGACCCCTTCGCTGGAAGCGAATCTGGCGATCATAAAGACGATCGTCAATATTGCCCCGCTGTTAGGGTTGTTAGGAACGATCGCGGGAATGATCTCAAGCTTCCGGGCCGCCAGCCAGGTTGGGTTGAGCAACCCGACCCAGATTTTAGGCGGAATCTCGGAAGCGTTGATTTCAACGGCGACAGGAATTGGTCTCGCAGTAATCGGCTTCATTTTTCATAATTACTTTTCGAATCGGGTCCGGCGAACAATAGAGGACATCGAATATTTCGGAGCTGAACTTGTGAACTACGTTACTGGACGAGTGGATTAGCCCGTGAAGAGTCGCATCAAAGTTCGAAGGCGGAGAGCCATCGAGGAGCCAGAAATTATCGTCATCCCGATGATTGACGTCATGATGTTCTTGCTGTTTTTTTTCATGGTTGCAAGCCTTGCAATGGCGGTCCAAAACGGCATACCAGTCAACCTGCCGAAAGCCAGCAGTGGAAAAGATGAGCGGTCACAAACGGTGACGATCACACTCCAGCCAAACGGCTCCATATTCCTCAATACTTCGCCGATTAAACTGGACCAATTGGGAACCAAATTGAAGGCGCTCGGCGTAACGAGCAAGACTTTGGTGACGATCAACTCGGACGACAAGGTTCCTTACGGAACGGTCGTTTCTGTGATGGACGAAGCGCGAACGGCTGGCGTCTTGGCCTTTGCTTTTGCGACCAATAGGAAGTAACGATGGCACGAACGAGA
>JAYVXG010000264.1:0-6469 GCA_043785475.1 Armatimonadota bacterium | reverse complement strand
TAATCCCTTGCTTGGTCGCCACCGAAGGAACGGGAATGGCCACTGCGCCAGGCTCACCGAAACTGCCATCGATTGCCCGACCCTTTACGGGACTCGGTTTCGATGAGGCAAGGCCAGAAAGTAGGTCTCGGCATGAAGCCGTAAACGTCTTTTGGTCGAGCAAGCCGGAGGCGGAAATAACCACGTTGCTGCTCCGCGTTAGTTGTCGCCATATGTCGACAAGGTCGCTCGGCTTGGCGGTACTCACCGACTCTTTGGTGCCCACCGGGTCCAGCCCTTCGACGCCATAGACTGTGGACCAGGCCCGTTTCGACTCGACCTCTGGATAGGTCGCAAGGTTGATCTCTTGAGCGATCGCGATCGATTCCCTCTTGATCGCCTCTTCGGTTGCCCCGCAGTCCTTTATCAGGCGACCAATGCCCTTGTACGCCAGTCCGATCTTATCGGGTGGGACGCGCCATTCGAACCTCATCCAGTCGCGGCTGGTGCTGGCAAAGAGGAACCCGCCCGAGGTTTCGACCTCGTAATCGTGTCTCTCGATCGACCGCGCGGCGATGTGCTCGATCAGGTGCCGGTACCCGTAATTGGTGGGCTGATCCGCGAAATCACGGTTGCTGAGGATCAATTGAACCGAAACGTACGGGGCCGAGCGAAGTTCGCAAAAGATGACCGCCCCGTTAGGCAACAACGTTTTGAGCTGATCCGACTCCCGATATTGGGTACCCGCGAGCGTTAAAAGGAGAGGGACCATACTGACTCCTTAATTGTACGTTGAAAATCGGAGCGTTGGATTTGCAGAATGAAAGTTTCGCGAAGTCGGATATTCTAGAGGAGTTCATGCGTACGCTCCGTTTTCTGGTTTCCTGTCTGGTCGTTTTTATTGGCAGCCTGCTGGCGTCGGCCCAAATCGTTCAACAAAAAGGCGGATATCTCATCAATGTGAAGTACACCAAGGGTGAGGTTCTCCGGCAGGACATGGGGATGCGTCTGGTTGGCGATACCCGCAGGCCATCGACCTCGCAAGTCGTCACCAAGTGTCTTGGTGTAGACAAAAATGGACTGGCGTCGCTCGAGGTCACCGTTCCCTCGGTGGGCAAGACCCCGGCCGTCAAGAAGCAAATCAAGGTTGATCGCCACGGCAAGCCTCTAGGAGCGACCATCGAAGGATATAGCGGCACGTTTGTGTGGCCCGAATCGCCCATCAAAATGGGGAAGCCTTGGATCGGCGATATGAGCATGGCCGCGCCAACTAAGGGCGGAATGTCGATGAAATCGACCTACAAGCTTGTGGGAATCAAGACGATCAACGGCGTAAAGGTTGCAGTTATTACGTCGGTCATGAATGTGTCGGGCAACTACAATATTGCGGGAGCTGGAACCCTGTACGTTCGGTTCTCGGACGGTCAGCTACACAGCGCGGAGTTCAATCTCGCCCTCGATAAGTACTCCGCTTCGGGTGCCCCTGGCAAGCTCAAAGTCGTGATGACGATCCGGACGTTGCCATGATCTCGGCGGGATCTGCGGACCCCGCCATTGCAGCCTTGCTGGCAAGGCACCCGAATGTCTCTCTCGTTTTAGAGACTGAATGTAAGGGAATCGAGTTCGTCACGAATCGTCGCCGGTTCGTCTTGCCTCACACTTTTGGCGGAGAGTTGGGTGGCGTGGTCGAGTTGATGGACAATAATCCGCTGGTGTGCGGCCATTCGGCGTGGGTTCCTTCTGCGGGTGGAGCTTTGGCGGTATTGGCGCTGGGTCCGCTGCTCGAGGCCGGGCTGGTGGTCGAGCCTCCGGCCATCTTATTGTCGTTCGAAGAGCCGGTTGAAAGTGTGGTCCAGGGACTGCGGACGGTTGGCTACATGGGCGATGTCGTCCTAAATTGTAACGCCAACCAAATGGGCACTGTGCGAGGTGCGTACTGCATCGCTAAGATCATGAACCCCGAGAGCTTCGACGAGATCGATGACATTTATGACGAGCGGTATGGACGGTCGTTTTTTGTTCGGCGAGCGGAGGATGAGCCTTGGGCAATCGAGTTGGTTGAGGGCAAACCGTGGGCGTGTTTCCGATTGGAGCTCACCGAGGGCGAGACGGAGAGCCTGCTGGCGATCCATATCATGGCAGATATCGGGGGCAAGGCCGGCGCGGGGCAGTTCATTCATACAATGAACATCATGTGCGGCTTCGAAGAATCGTTGGGTCTGAGTTAGGTCTAACCTTCATCTCATCATGGGTGTTGGGAGGACGTGCATGGGAATGGTGCACCAATAGTTTTGAACGATGATGGTCTTTGATGAACGCCTCTATGATTCCTGTGCGTCGTAGTGCCCTTCTATGTCCGCCTTCTCCCCGACCACGAAGTGGCCAAGGCAAATCTTTCATCCTCCCTATAGACCCCCACTTTGGGAGGATGAAACCTACGGTCGAAATGCCTGCAGCTCGGCGCACGATGCGAACGCCTGGTTGGGGTTATCGCCCCCGGCTGGCGTTCCAGAAACGCATATCCCCACCACCTTCTGCTTCGCCGGGAGAGCAAACGTAAACTGTTCACCGCCCCTCAGCCCCGCATGACTGGAGGCAGTTGTAGACGGATAATAGTCAAGGCTACCGACGGTGATCCACGGGCCATTCGGCACCGTCTGAACCTGGACGATTGGCTTCCCTTTCGACGTATCAAACCATCCGCCATCGTGAAACAACGGCCCTTGCGTAAACGTGATCCGCTGGATTTCCACCGGCGTGGACACCGTTACCGAGAACCATGCTTCATCCTGCGGTTTGCCGTTGAAGGTCACCGCGTACGTTCCTGGGTCATCGTCGACGATCGAGCCGTCTGCGTTACCCGACTGAGATCGAGACTCGGTCGCACCCGAGAAAAGCGATGTCGCCCCCGAACTGGCGGTTGGAAGCCAGACCTTGTACCGCTCGCCCTTCGCGCCTATATCGGCGAATGGGACCAGGCTCAAGTTCAACGCTTGGCCATACCGGACAACAGGCACCTGAAAATGTAATGGCTGCTTGTCGGTTGTTGGCCATATCTTCTCGGCCTTCGCTGAAATTCCACCTAGCTGTGCATTGTAGGCCAAAACGAACGGTCCATAGGTCCATGCAACATGCCCCGTGTTGATACCTGAACCAATGATGAGGGCTGGGTGGATGCCATAAGTCATTTCGACCTTTTTACTAGCCCAAGTCTTTGGCGCAATGAAGAACCAGTCGGAAAATTCACTGTAATTACGTGCTTCATCTGGTGCAGATGAGATTGTGTATTTGAGGGAACCGCTAACTTCAACACCCGTCGCCCATTTTGGATTGCGAATCATCACACCAATTTTTTGCCATTTTTCTGAAGCAATTCTAATCATGGACCGACCTCGGATTGGAAAATCGGATGTTTGGTTGATTGTTACCAACCTGCCGTTAACCTGAAACGATGCCTGGGAAGTCTCAAATGTGTTAACAACAATACAAGGTTCCCCCCTCCATTCCCGCAACATATAGCTCGTCTCCGGCAAGATCGCCAGCCCCCGTGGACCCGAGGAAAGGCAGCAGCACGTCTCGGTGGTGAACGGCTTGGTGCCGTCCAGCGAGGTGTAGTAGCACCACGCCGAGCCATCCGGCCTCTGCGCCCCCGCCAGGTGGTTATACGCCGAGCGTTCCAGCTCATCCGCGTACTTCACGTTGCCGGTCAGCCGGAGCAATTGCTGTGAAAGCTGCATCCAGGTCACGGTCACGCACGTCTCGCCGACGTTTTTTCCCATCTGGTTTGGAAGGTCATTGCCCGAGTGAAAATGCTCGTAGTAACTCGCGGTCCCAGTGATGTACAGTTCGTGCTTTACCACATCGTCCCACGCTCGTTTGGCGGAATCGAGGTATTGGGCGTCGCCCGTGGCGCGGGCCAACTCGCACAATCCAACGAGGTTCGAGAGCATCTCGTACGCCTTGCCATTGCCGACTTGGTCAATCGGGCGGCCTTCCTGCAGGGTCGAAATAATGCGCGGTCCGTCTTTTTCGTTCCACGATTTCACGATCGTCTTGGCAAAATCGAGGTATTTCTTGTTGCCGCTGGCGCGGTACAGAAGTACTATCGGCTCCAGTACGCTCGTCGATGCCATCCCCATGTGCGTCCCCGCCGAACGGATGCTCCGCTTGCCTTCGCCAAACGTGTTGATGAGCAGATCGCCAATTCGCGCCGAGCATTGCAGAGCTGATTGATTACCTGTGAAGCGGTAATAAGTCAACAAGCCGAGCAGATCGTATTTGTGCGTCCACACGTCCCAATCCGCGCCCTCGAAGAGCCCGAACCGCTTGTCCGGCGTATAGGTTCCAAGGTAGCCGTCTTTCTGTTGACACTGGATAAGCTCGAAAACGGCAGCATCAAGTTTGCGTTTTAGTTTCGGATCGCCGGTATTCGCCCAGGCGAGGGTGGAAGCGTGAATCCACTTGCCAATGTGCTCCCCGATCCATGGATGGCTGCCGGGTTGGTGGTGGAAGCCCGCGAGCAATGGCTTGAGGTCGACATCGCAAAGGCGATTTTCCTCGCTGAGACGGATTCGGTTACCGATGTATCCACCCAGCTTGACCCGAGAAGGGGAGGACGGAACCATGACATCCGGCATCTTCGCCGCCACCCGATACGGCTCCTCGGGTTGAAAAACTACCATGAGCAAAGCCGCTAAGATCATGAGACTATTCTATCAGCGTTTGGAGGGCCACCAGACCTCCGATTGTCCAATACGAGACAAGACTTTTTGAAGCTTGTCCCTGCCTACATCTCTTCATTCGAGCCTATTTGCTTTCAAGCAACCATGAACATCGCTGAAAGTGCGAAAGGACTTCAGCCCAGTTCGGAGAGCCTATTTAAATCCCCGCCAAACCCATTACGATGTCCCACTCTTCCTTGGTCACCGGCATCACACTCAGCCGCTGACCCTTGCGAACTACAAACATATCCTCCAGGCCCGGCACAGTGCGGAGCTCGGCAAGGCTCACTACCCGCTTAAATTTGCTGACAAACTCCACATCTCGCAAGATCCATCGCGAACCATCTTTCGGAGCCTTCTCGTCGTAATAGTCGCTCAATACGTCAAACTGCGTGGGGTCGGGATAGGCGTCCCCGACAATCCGCATGGTGCCAACAATGCCGGTCGGGTCGGCAATAGAGTGGTAGAAAAACGCCATGTCGCCATCGGCCATCGAGTCGCGAAAGAAATTGCGGACAGTATAGTTTCGGCACCCTTCCCACATCGACGGCTCCCCCGCTCGCGCCAAATCGTCGATCGAATACGTCTCCGGTTCTGACTTAAACAGCCAATAGTTCACTTCGATCAGTTTACATCGCTACACAAAGTGCAAGGTGCACTGAAAGACTCCCGAAACACTCCGAACCCTATCAAAAACACCGATACGACTCCTCGAAGCAAAAGAGTACAATGAATGCCTTAAGGATGAGACAGACCATACTTGATTTAAGCGACGCCAAGGAGATTTTTGACGGCATTGTCAAGCACTGGAGGAATTCAAACCAATCCCTCACCGGCGCCGGAATCGTCCTCAAAGGCGACTACACCGTCTCCTCATTCGAACTCGCAATCGAGCAGTTTGAGCTACTCGGAACCTCAATCGAAACCGTCGTCCAGCAACGCGACAGAGCCAGCGAGAACCTTTGGCTTTATAAGACCAACATGCGGGAAATCATGCAGCGGTTCGCCTTCCTCGTGCGTGGCCTCCACCCCGAATACGTGAAAGATTTACCCGCACTGCCTGATGTTCGCTCGCACGAGGCGAAGTTCATGGCGTCGGTCGACAAGACCCAGATTGTGTGGAAGCGCATCAATCGCGTCAGCCCAATCATCATGCCCGACGGCACAACGCTCGAAGCATTTATTCAAGGCATCAATGTGATTCGCCTGGCATTCAAAGCTCGTGAAAGAGCCTTCGCCCAAGAACGACATCAGCGTTCAATCCGCCGTCAACACCACCAGACTTTGATCAACCGAGCGGTGCAATATCGCTCCCTCGTTCTCGGTACCTTCGGCGAAGAAAGCGTCCTCTCAAAAACCCTCCCTTACCTCTGGCCACGCCAGGACCGAACCAAGAAACCAAAGCCCGCCGTCGAACAGAAACTCGAAGTCGTCGATGGCGATCAAGCGAACGAGTTGCAGAACTTACAGGCAATCTAAGCGCCCGCCAAAACCTCTCCTCTTAGGAGAGGTCGGTGAATCGGGCCATAGGACGAACCGGGTGAGGTAAGCGCCGTGGCAAAACCTTCTTTCAATTGCCTTTCTTTATCGCAAGATCACTTTCGTAGGAACCGTCACGCCGCACATAGCAGCCTAGGCGCATATCCCAGTGGGCATGCAGCTTCAAGAACTTCTGGTGAACTGCTTCAAATCTCTTTTCGTCAACATCATTGTCCACCGCCCAATCACCGTACTTCACATGAATAACGTTTCGAACAGACCGAATTATC
>JAYVXG010000263.1:0-1914 GCA_043785475.1 Armatimonadota bacterium | reverse complement strand
GCTGATCGAAGCTTGCTATGTGGCAGACGACGAACTATCTCGTCAGCTCAAGTTTCAGGCCCGAGCGACCTTCGCCGCACTTCGGCACGTCATTGTTGACTTGGCCTACATTATTAAGATGCCGCCCATGGACGATTGCGCTTTTCGTCTCACGGCTGAGGATTTTGAACTGATCATCGCGGATTTGAAGGGATTCTCGCCTCGATTTAGTGGGAAGTTTGAATCGCTTTGCGGAATTCGCAACATGTACGAGCCGTACTGCGTCGCCCTTGGCGACGGTCTGTTGATGGATTTGCCCAAGTGGCGTCACGCCGAGCGTCAGCGAGACAACTGGGAAGTTGCCGCTTGGGACGGCGCAAGACACAGCCCAAATGGAACGGTTGAATGATCGTTCAGCTGAGTAATGGTCCCAAGATCAGAACGACGAGAATGGTCGCCCCATTATGGAGTCCGTGCAAAATCATGTTTGAAACCAGGCTCTTAGTTTGGTAGCTCACTGCGCACAGGACAATTCCAACGCCCATGAGGAGCGGAATACCAAGCATGCCTTGCGGGTGGATCGCCGCGAAGATAAAGCTGGATAGTAAAGCGCCGTAAATTGGCTTACCAAATGCCTTGGTTAGAGCGGGAAGAAGAAGCCCACGAAAGGAGAATTCCTCCCATATTGGGGCCAATACGCTTGCGACCACGAAGAGTATTACCAACTTTAGGGTTCCAGGATTTCCGTTTAATTCTTCGGCGACGGGGTGGATTCCCCCGGGAAGAAACTTAGTTAGAATCGTAGTAATAATGAGGAGTCCGACGAGTATCGGAATATTCGCAAAGAACGCAGCAAATGCCCAGGCTACTTTTTCGGGGAATCTTTCAAATGATAATCCAAAGGACTTTGCGGAAATACGCCAGCCGAATATCGGAACATTAAGGCAGATGACCATGGCCACAAATACTGGAATATAAAGGAACATATCGATGCCCGCACCCGCTCGGTGGATGAATAGGCCAATAATCTGCCTCGAAAGCGCAAAGGCAATGAATACGACAAGGGCAACGAAGACTAATCGATCTGCTTTGCCCCAGTCGATATCCGCCATTGGTAGTCCTTTCGGAAGCAGCTTCCCCAACTGACGTTGAAAGAAATAGATGTACCAGAGGAGCATTCCCACTCCCAGGCCGATGACCCCGAGCATCGCGAGGATGGCCGAACCGATGGTTCGCTGTGGATCGAACGTCTTGGTTCGGATGGTTTTGTCGCCAAACGACTCCTTGATTTGAACCGCCGCAATTCGCCCCGAAATTTCCTTTTCACCAATTTGCTTGAGGAGAGCCAGAGACTCTTCTTTCTTCGGCTTAGGTTCGGTGTAGAGTTTTGCAAAGGCTTGATCGGCGGGTTTGGGCGACTTTGCAAGATTAGTCAGGTCATCGCGGAAGGGCGTATCGTTGTCTTCCACCCTGAGGACAACTCGCAGTTTCTGAGCACTCGCTTCCTTTTTTGAAGCTAAAAGAAGGTCGTCGATCTCTCGCTCAAATATGTGTACGCTTCGATCTGACTTCGTGTCGGGCACCATGCTCTTTGCACACATCTTTTGCTCCAAGGATTTCTCCTTCATCTTTGGAGAATCAAGCAGAACGGGGGATTTTTTGTCGTTGACGATCAACGCATTAACGATGATTAAGATAAAAAGGATGGCAAACGCGACCCAAACCCATTGCATCCGTCGCAATGGTGGTTCCTCCCTATTGTAAGAGAGATCAAATTTTACAGGCGGAACTTCCATCAATTTATATTTCTACCTTCAATGTACCGCCGGTACACTGGCGGGAATGCGACTTACGCACATGGTTACTTGCGCTGGTTGAGCGGCTAAGCTGGGTCCCACCCAGTTGACGGAGGTTCTCCGTCAGATCCCGCCAAGC
>JAYVXG010000262.1:0-1919 GCA_043785475.1 Armatimonadota bacterium | reverse complement strand
CTGGCTGGCCACGTCCACTCGCCGGTTGTTCCATCCCAATTCAGATCCTTCGCATTTGGTCCCTCTGCTTTTGCTTGCTGGAGGTTGAATTGTGCTTGCTCGAACCCCCAATTCCACACCTCATTGCTGTTTTCAATATAGAGCTTTGCTGATGGGCTCAGACGAGACTTGCAAAGCTTGGCGAGGCTTTTGATGTAATTGACGTCGGCATGGGCCGGAACGCAAATCCAGGCATCAGACTTGGCCAAGTTGGCAAGGTCGATCATCGACTCGTATGAGACTCCCTTTCCACCTGAATAGCTTGGCGTCAACGGAGTAGATCGTTGCGACCACTGAGTTAGTTTGTTCCCGTTGGTATTGCCCCAGTCCATAAAGCGGAGGGTTCCGAAACGGCGGACATGATCAACAAACATTTTGCAGAACTCTCCTTCGGCGGGCAAAGGTCGCATGATTTTGAGGTTTTTAACACCGCCGTTCGTATTAGTGAACGAGAGCATTAGCTCTCCGGCATTCACTGGGACCGAAAGTGTTCCGTCAAAGTTGCCGTTGTGTTGATGGAGCAACGTAACTTCTGCGGATGACGCGACCGCCTTGATGCTTGGATTACCTTTGCTAGAGAACGAGAAACGATAGTCTCCTCCCGTGTTCTTAACTCCCTTGAGGTCGACAAAGAGTATGACGCCGAAGTCGGTGGTCGGCCAACCATTCGCGTCGAGATCGTTTATCTTCTCCCAAGGCTTGTCCGGTTTGCCAAACTCTCGGGACTGCTTCATGACATCGGCAAACGCAAATGACCGGCTCCAATCCGAAATTCCTTCAAGGTTTGCGCCGAGTTCCTCCAAGGGTACGGAGTTAGAGCCCTTTTGACATGAGATTAGCAACATAGACGCGATAAGAGGAACGAGCATTAACCTCCTATATTGTAATCGCGGATTCATATTGGACGACCGCCTTTGAACCCGGAAGTTTTGCTGGAACGAGAATTGATACTCCAGGTTCTTGCATTGTGACGCCAAGCCAATTCGGAGCAATTTCGATCGTGGACGGATTGTGAGTGATGACGATGAACTGGATCGTCTTGGAGAATTCTTCCAAGGTCGCAGCGAAGCGTTCGACATTTCGACCATCTAATGGGGCGTCAACCTCGTCGAGCACGACCAACGGAGCGGGTTTGACGGTTAAAAGGGCGAACAAAAACGCCGAAGCACATAAGGATCGCTCTCCACCAGACAACAACTGAAGGGCTTGCCGCTTCTTCCCTGGCAACTGGACTTCTATCTCGACCCCGCTTTCGAGGACCTTGTTGGGGTCGGTCAGTTCAATACTTGCCGTTCCGCCTCCAAACAGCTTGGTGAATATAACCGAGAACTCGGTTCTTACCGCGTCAAATGTGGTGATAAATTTGTCGCGAGTAAGATTGTCCAATTCGTGAATCGAGGCTTCCACTTGTTCGATACCTTTAAGAATATCATCCCGCTGAAGACTCAGCGTTTCAAACCGCTCGCTCAATCGTTCGAATGCTTCAATCGCCCCGGTATTGACGTCACCCATCGCCTTTATTTCTCGTCGCAAGCGGCTCACAACAGATTGAGCATCTGGGGGTACCTCGTGCATGCTTTCTTGGGCGAGGGCGTCGGTTTCGCTTAGAGCGTAAGCGTCCATAAGCCTCTCGGCAAGAGTCGCTCTCTTCGTTTCTGAGCGAGCCCTGGAAAGCTCGTTATGATGGTTCGCCTCGCTCAACGCCATCGCATTGGCGCGTGCATTCTTAAGATCGTCCTGAAGTTGTTGGTTCTTTTCCGCTAACTCTCGCTTTTCCTTCGTAAGTCCGGTCAGGGCCACCATCAATGCCTGTCGTTGCATGCTGTGGTTTTCCGCTTCGATTCTCAACATGTCAACTTGACTTCGGAGCTTCTCTCGCT
>JAYVXG010000261.1:0-6526 GCA_043785475.1 Armatimonadota bacterium | reverse complement strand
CCCATCTTTCGATAGTAGCCAGCGTTAAAATCGCCATCGTAGCCCCACGAAGAACGGAAATCGACCGAAAGAACCACCATATCTAGGTTCATCGCCGCATAATTCTCCATGAAGCCGGACCACGCCGCCTTGCCCGAATCCGCGTATATATTGCTTAAAAATGCAGGATGCTTCTTGGTGAGATCAAGGCCTGGACGGGTCGTCATGAGTCCGTGGATGGTCTTCCCATCAGGAGCCTGAAACGTCACCTCCTTTACCGTTGCCCACTTGATATCGAGGAATTGGGCCAACTGGCTCAAAGTCAATCGCTTTATCGAAGGCTCCACCGAGTACAACTCAGAATTAATTGTCCTGTCATTCGCCATCGTCGCAATCTTACTTCCGTCCTCGCTCACGAGCGGAAGGTCCGCCCAGTTGAACGCCCTCGGAGTAGAATAACCGTTTGGCATCACTACATGGACCGTCTCGGTTCCGTTTGGCTCCAAAATACGAATTTCGGTCGTAAGAGGACCCCGTCCGGCCGTCGCCATGATGATGCGATCGCTATGCTTGGGCCGCATAAATCCGCCCACGTCGTAGAACTTCGAAAAGACCGTCTTTAGCCCAGTTCCATCGGGATGAACCGAAAAGAGTGATCGATTAATGAGGGTCTCTTTGCTGATATCCGAGCCGAATATTATCTGGCTCGAATCGCGGCTCCACACCACATCGCGCCAATCGTTGATAGTGTGCTTTGGCGCCTTCTCGTGGTAGGAATCCTTCTTGGTCGCCTTTTGCGGGTCGACGACCGAGATCGTGTACTCCATAAAGTCGTCCTTGAACCAGCCAACCTCAAATTGCTTGCTATCTGGTGACCACGACAAGCTCTTGATCCAACAATATCTTGGGATGTCGGGCACAAACTTGATGATGCCGCCCGATGAAGGAACGATGCCGATCTGATGGTCTTCCGAAAGTTCACCGTTCCAGGTTCGCTGGATCGGAACGACGGTTGCCTTTTCTTTGCTGAAGTCCATCATGACGTGGGTCCCGACCTTCGTGCTGTCACTCCATTGCACGGCAAGCCACTTACCGTCGGGAGATATCTCGTAGTCGTCAATCGACGTCCCCGCTTTCGAAATGAAGGTGAGCTGCTTAGTGTCGCCCGTCTTTCGATCCCTCAAAAAAACATTCGTGCCGTTGCTGTAACTGAACGATTTTCCGTCCTCGGTGTACTTGATGGCCGCGAAGCCGTTTGCGCCGTCGAACAATGTTCGCAGGTCACTGCCGTCGGGCTTGACCAGCCAAACTCGACCCTTGTAGTTGAACATTAGCTCCTTGGCGTCGTTTGCCCACGCTGCGCCCGAAATACCGCCATCGTAGAGTGCGGATTCCTTCTTTTCAAGCTCAGTTCTGACGTCGTCTTGACGCGGAAGCTCCTTGATTGACGCGGCTTCAACAATCCGCTTCGGCTTCCCATTGGGATAGTCAATGACGTAAAGGTCGAGCTTTCGGTCGCCAGTCTGGTTCCAACCAAATACAATCTTGGAGCCGTCTGGCGCCATGCTCGGCGTCGAGGGCGAGCGACCTTGGATGAGCGGATAGCTGTTGAGGCGCTCGATGCTGATTTCTGCTTTAGGAAGATTTTGTGCGAATGCGACTGGCAGGGCAAGTGCGAGTGCGAGCGCCGAAGAAAGATATCTGGTGTTCATAGGAAAGCTTGGACAAGATTACCGCTCGGCGGGCATATTTTGGTTCCCGAGAATTTCCAATTGTATTCAAGTTGAGTCAAGGATGTGAAGAGCGGAGTTCCCCCTCAAGACTGAGGGGGTCGGAGAGCAGACCGTAGGTGAACCGGGGGAGCGTGACTCGATTATCCGATCAACTCTTTTGCAACTTTGGCCACGTTCTCAGCCGTGAAACCGAACTCCTTAAACAGTCCCGGAGCGGGGCCAGAGACGCCGAAGTGGTCGATGCAGACCTGCGCATCGGAATACTTGTGCCATCCCAGCGATGCACCAGCCTCGACGGCGACGGTCGGAGTTCCTTTGGTGAAGACGCTCTTCTTGTATTCGGTCGATTGCTTCTCGAAAAGGAACCAACTTGGCATCGAGACGACGCGAGTCGGAACTCCTTCAGCCTCAAGCAGCTTGGCGGCCTCGAAACACACTTGAACTTCGCTTCCCGTTCCGACGAGGATGACTTTGGCGGTAACAGGAGCCTCTTGAAGAACGTATGCGCCCTTCTCAAGCGGATGAGACTTAACGGTGTTCGGCGAAAGGACCGGCAGGTTCTGGCGAGACAAAGTCATCAGCGTCGGCGTCGTGCGAGATTCAATCGCGACCTTGTACGCCGCCGACGTCTCATTGCCGTCGCAAGGGCGAATCGTATTCAAATTCGGCATCGCCCTTAAAGCAGCCAAATGCTCGATCGGCTGGTGGGTCGGGCCATCTTCGCCGAGCCCAATCGAGTCGTGTGTAAAAACGTAAATCGAAGGGCACTCCATCAACGCCGCAAGCCGAATCGACGGCCGGCAATAATCGGTGAACTGAAGAAAGGAGGAAGCAATCGCCCTGAGGCCGCCATGCAACGTAATTCCATTAACCGCCGCCGCCATCGCGTGCTCGCGCACCCCATAACAGAAGTTTCGTCCGGCTCTGCTGTCCGGTTGGAATGCGGTCTCGCCGTGGATGGCCGTGAACGTCGAATCTGTAAGGTCGGCGCTACCACCCAACAAGCCGGGAAGAACTTTGGCAATAGCGTTCAAAACGTTCTCGCCATTCTTGCGAGTCGCCATCGGTTCAGTGAACGATGGTAACGACTCCAACCAACCAGCGGGCAACTTGCCATCAATCATGCTTTGAAGTTCGGCGGCTTCGCCCGGATAGGATGCGGCATAGGCATTCCATCGGACGTCCCATTCGGCGGCGATCTCCTTTCCTTCCTCGCAGTGGCACATATAATCCGAGACTTCCGCAGGAACGTTAAACAAAGGCTCCAACGGAATTCCAAGCGCATTCTTCGCTAAAATAACCTCATCCGGTCCCAATGGTGAACCGTGGACCTTGCACGTCCCCGCCTTGTTGGGCGATCCAAATCCGATTATTGTCTTGCACATGATCAAGCTCGGCTTGTCGGTCACAGCCTTTGCCGCGTCAATGGCCGCTGAAACCTGGTTCACGTCCATCCCGTCAACCCGCTGAACGTGCCAACCAAACGCAGTAAAGCGACCAAAAACATCCTCAGTAAACGCAAGCGACGTCGAACCGTCAATCGAAATACCGTTATCGTCGTACAAGTAGATCATCTTGCCGAGTTGTAAGTGACCGGCCAACGAACCCGCCTCCGAGGAAAGTCCTTCCATCAAGTCTCCATCCGAAACGATTGCGTAAGTGTGATGATTAATAACTTCGTGCCCCGGTCGGTTGTAACGCGCCGCCAAGTGAGCCTCCGCTATGGCGAAACCAACCCCGTGCGCAAAGCCCTGCCCGAGCGGTCCGGTCGCCATTTCGACTCCAGCCGTCATCGTGTTTTCGGGATGACCTGGAGTTTTGCTGTGAGCTTGGCGAAATTGTTTTAAATCTTCGAGAGAAACATCGTATCCTGTAAGGTGTAAAAGGGAATACAGAAGCATCGAACCGTGCCCCGCGCTCAAAATGAAGCGGTCTCGGTCGAACCAATGGGGGTTAGTCGGATTGAATCGGAGGTGTCGGGACCAGAGGGCGAAAGCCATTGGTGCCGCGCCCATCGGCAATCCTGGGTGTCCGCTATTAGCTTTCTGAACCGCATCAATCGAGAGCCCCCGAATGGTATTGATACAAAGGTTTTCGAGCGAAGGTTCAGCAATTCTCACAGGTATAAGGGTACCTAGAAGGTAGGTAAAGTCGCTATCGTGGTTGCTAACAGTCTCATCGCATTATTCATGCTTGCGCCAAATTGGTCCGTAGGCAATCATCTTCAGTTGAACTGGGGAGGCACCGATTATGTCCCCGTTGGACTGCAAGTCGAAGCCAACTCCAGGCAGATTCCAGAGGCGATGGCTGCCGGAATCAAGGATTTCAACCTCGAAGTTCCGGCTTCCGGTTCCTGGAAAGACGTCGCCTCAAAGATGGGCGATTCCCGCTTTTTCCTCACCGTGAACTCCGCGCTGCCGAATGCCAAAGGGACCATTGTCCAGCCACAATACTATCGCCTCAACGGAATCCAAAACCCGCAGAAAATTTCGGTCAAGCTTCCCGGAGCAACCCAGGCACTCGTCATTGTTGCCCTCACTCGAGACGCATCAGTCATTTCGTACAAGACCGTCGAGGTCGTCAACGGAGTTCTCAAAACTGACCTCAAGGCGATGAGCGACACTTCGCAAGTCGCGTTGATTTACCCGATGGGCGAATCGCTCGAAATGGAAGATTTGTGGGACCGCCTTGACGCCCGACGCGACCAAATCCTTCGCCAAGTCCGAATCCTTGGCAATCAGCCTGGCCTCCGAGGCATCATCAACCCGCTCGGCAGCACGCCATATTTGGCGAATCAAGACAACGGGTTTATTCCGTCCAGCCCAACATTTCAGGCTGAATTTGCCGATTACCTGCAAGACAAATATCGCAACGTCGTAACCATGCTACAGGCCTGGTACATGCAAGCTGCAGACATCGAAAGCTTCGAGGAGGCCTCCAAATTGGTTGCCCTTTGGAACGGCAATCGCGGGGTCAAGGGTCTATACAGCGCCAAGCGAGGCGCCATTCTTCCCGTCGAAAACGTCAAGCGCTCCGGCTTCTGGCCCGATGTCGCCGAGTCCATCAGCCGAACGAGAGTTCGCCGAGTCCATCGCATCATTCGATCCATCCGAAAAGCTTCTTCGGTACCCGTCTTCCAAGATTGGGCTGGCTGGAGTTGGTTCTTCGAAAACCCCGAAAATGAACTAACCGGGCTTTCGATAAGGCTCAACAAATTCACTCCATCCGGACTTCTCAACTCCCTTTCCGGAGCCATGAGCTCAAACCTGCGAGGTAGAAGCCCCGGTCCCATCTTTGCGGTTGACGTTCCCTATTCGACCGACCTCGACCAGCCTGGTGTCATTGAAGATCTCAACGCGTTTGGTATCAGGGGCCTCTTTGTAAAAACCGACAAGCCGGACGACTTTGCGAAAATTGCGAAGATGTCATTAGGAAAAACCGAAGCTAGACCAACCGCAATTTACTTCCCCGTAAACGCAACTAACCCGGCGTTTGTTCAAAAGCTCCCCGGCAACCTTCTTTGGTTACCGTCACCCGCCGATGGCAATCGGCTAGACCTTGGCCCCGACCTCAGCGGCTACCAAATGTCTGACGGAAAGAACACGACCTACGTCATCTGGGCAAATGGTCCCCGAGTCGCCACAGATTTCCTCTTACTTAACCCGGCTTCCGCAACCGTCCGTGGCATGGGAGCAATTCCCCCAACCGTCACGATCACCAAAACCGGCATGAGAATTGAACTGGATCACTCCCCCGTCGTAATCTCCGGAGCGTCCGCAATGCCGGTTCCCGTTCCAGAAATCCTCCGGCTCGAACGCGAAATCAATAATTTGTTTGGTGCCGCGGCCAACCAGCATCGAGATACTTTCGCCGAGGGCATCGAATTCCGCTCCTTCCGCGACAATTTGGTCGGCGATCCAAGCAAAGCTTATTTCACGGCAAAAAGAGTCATGCGGAGCCTAACCGGCACACTGACCGGAGTAGTATGGGCCGAATTTGAATCGAGCACCAACAATCTCTTTAGCGACATAGTCGCCGACGCTGGGTGCAGCGGCGGACAATGTTTGTCACTCAAGACCCCCCTGGCCGACGCTACAGGATTAGTCTATGCAACTCTCAACCTCCCTCAACGAACAACCGGAAACTTGGATATGTGGATCGCCGCCAAAATCCCAAATCCGGCTGATCGAGCCAGCATTCGAGTCAAAGTGGGTGGACAACTCATGACCCTAAGCCCAACCCCAATGAGCCCTTATGGGAGCGGATTTGCATGGTATCAGTGTGGGACAACGCGGCTACCGACGGTCAAAACCCTCGTCACCGTTGAACTAACGGGCACTGCCTCCACCGATATCGCCCTGGACTGCATGGTGCTTTCCCCACAACCTTTCCAGCCGCAAAACGTCCTAATGCCCGAACTTTTGGTTGGCGCGTCACCCAAAGCCCCGCCCAAAGCGCCATCCAAGAAGGGCGGCTAGTTACTTCTTCTTGCTCAAGGCAAGAGGAGACTCATAGTTGGCAATGAAATTTTCAACCGGAATCCGACCAACCAACTTGCCGATCAGCTTGACCGGCAAGTCCTCAATTTTCTTATATCGTACGCAGCTCTCGCCGATATCCATTTTCTTTCCGGTCGCCTAATACTCCTTTATAGGCTTTACCTTCATCGCCGCATCGCCATACATGCAGAACAGATACACCGCCATATGTTCTTATTGGCTAGTCCCCGTTTGACGATCCATTAGTATGTGAGGATTGCCTCCTGTTCATTATGTTCGTTCGCGAACTTTCTTTCCCACATTGCGGGGGTGAGA
>JAYVXG010000260.1:0-1925 GCA_043785475.1 Armatimonadota bacterium | reverse complement strand
GATAGTCGGCGATCTTCGGTTTTGCCGCCGAGATGTTGCTAATCAGGGTAGATTTTCCGGCGTTCGGCATTCCAACCAGGCCAACGTCAGCTAGGAGCTTAAGCTCAAGAGTTACCTTTATGCGTTCGCTGGGCCCCCCTTTCTCGGCAAAATTTGGTGCTTGTCGAACCGAGTTGACGTAGTGCATGTTGCCATGTCCTCCACGCCCACCTTTGGCGATGATGAATCTCATCCCATGCTTGGTAAAATCAACAATTTTTTCGCCCGTGTGGAAGTCGGTAACAATCGTACCGATCGGTATTTTGATCTCAATGTCTTTACCATTTCGGCCACGTTTATTGCCCAGGCCGTGAACACCGCTGTCGGCTTCGTAATGGTCAAGGAGTCGGAAATCGTAAAGCGTTCGCTTTGCGCGATCGGCAATGAGGATGAGGTCGCCGCCTTTGCCGCCGTCGGCTCCGTTAGGGCCGCCACGGGGAACGTGTTTTTCTGTGTGGAAGGCTACCGCGCCAGAACCCCCCTTTCCCGAGGAGAATTCGACAATCGCCTCGTCGAGGAACATAAGGACTCTAGTTTACCTGCGGCGAACCTATTCAGGGGGAATTTGGTGAACAGGGTTAGGTTCGAGGGTGAGCCTGAAGAATTTTGTTAGAACATTGTCGGATCCGAAACATTCGTGGCGTTTTGTGTCGTCTGTGGTTTCGAGGGGTTGCTGATGCAGGCGGTTCTTCACAAATGCCCAGCCTGACTTGGACTATCACTGATTCAATTTCCAACTTTCGAGCGCAAATTCAGCAGAGGCAAAAGAAACGAAGTAGGTTTGGGTGGCATTGGTACGGGATTCCGCGCGACATGACTGAGCATAAGCAGAGGAAATCCCTTACCGGTGGTAACTTTGAAACCGATATTTACACGGGTCAGCTCCGCCACGGGTACTTTTCGGTTCTTCCATCATTGGCGTACTGGTGCCACCCATGTTTCAGAGACTCTTTTGCAGAAAGTTCCTAAGCGATGATATTGTGCTGGATTTCCCCGTGAACGTCGGTCAGCCGGTAGTTTCGTCCGCCGTGGAAGTAGGTCAGCTTGGTGTGGTCGATGCCCAACAGATGTAGCATCGTCGCATGGAGGTCATGAATATGGCACTTATCTTTTACCGCGAAGAATCCGTAATCGTCGGTTTCGCCATACTTGAAGCCAGACTTTACACCACCACCCGCGAGAATCGTCGTAAAGCCATGTGGGTTATGGTCTCGCCCGTCGTCGCCCTGAGCGACCGGTGTTCGGCCAAATTCGCCACTGATAATCACCAAAGTGTCTTTCAGCATTCCTCGTGCCTTCAAATCCTTCAGCAATCCTGCGATTGGCTTGTCGACTTCCATGGCATTGCTTGCATGATCCTTGCGCAGTTCGCTGTGTTGATCCCACTTATATGAGTGGGTCACTTGGACAAATCGAACGCCCTTCTCGCTGAAGCGACGGGCAAGTAGGCATTGGTGGCCAAAGTTTCGAGTCTTCGGGTCATCAAGACCGTACAGCTTCTTGGTTGCTTCAGTTTCGTTGGTGATCTCCTGGAGTTCGGGCGCCGCGAGTTGCATGCGAAAAGCAAGCTCGAACGAACTAATTCGACCTTCGAGCGCAGGATCGGGCCCAAGGTGAGACAATTGCTCTCGGCTCAGTTGTTGTAAAAGTTCGATTTCTAGTTTCTGAGCCTCGGTCGGCGTTTCTGAATTCTGGATGAATGGAATCTTTGCCTTTCCGGCGTCGATACTCGCATTTCCAATCGGAGTTCCCTGGGTATACGCGGGTAGGAAAGCCGAACTCCAGTTGTTGACTCCGCCATGGCTAAGCGTCGGGCAAATGGTGAGAAAGCCTGGTAAGTTTTGGTTCTCAGTGCCAAGTCCGTACGTCACCCACGACCCCATCGA
>JAYVXG010000259.1:0-1928 GCA_043785475.1 Armatimonadota bacterium | reverse complement strand
TCGGGCGGAGTCAAGACAAAAGGATTCTCAGTTCCGCCGATCAGCAACTTTGAGCCATCTGCTCGAGTCCTGGCTGAGCGGAATAGTGACTACTTGTTCATCGGGAGGCTCACCCACGAGAAAGGCATTGAGGCATTTCTTGAGAGTTCAAGTGAGCTCAAAATTAGTGCAGTGGTAGTTGGTGACGGACCGCTTTTGGAAGCTTTGAAGTCGCGATTTCCTGCGGTTCGCTTTACGGGATGGCTGGATGAGGATGGAGTCCGGCGGGAACTGCTAAATGCCCGCGCATTGGTAGTGCCTTCGCGTTGGCGAGAGACGCTATGTTTGAGCGTAATTGACGCGATGAGCTTTGGCGTTCCGTGCATTGTTAGCGAAACAGTTGGAGCCAAGAAATATATTTTGGATGGCAAGAACGGCGTCGTCTTTTCGGCTGGTGAACTTACTTCCTCTCTGTCCCGATTTTCCGATGACATGGTCGTTCAGGATCTCAGTGAGAAGGCGTTTCACGTCTTTTCTGGTTCGGCACCGAACGTAGAGAGGCATGTTGATGCTTTACTAAAAGTCTATCTGGAAGCCGTCGGTGGGGTGGCAGGGTGAATTTGGATCGAGTTATTGTGGCGGTTGAGGGTGGTGGTCCGACCGGCGGAGCCGAACGGGTTGCGTTCGATACAATTAAGCTATTGTCGAATGAAGGGCATAAGGTGACGATCCTGTCGTCGGCGAAAGAGATTGATTCTGAGTATGTCAACCTCCCCAACGTTGATTATATTACGCTGGATTTGCCGCTTCACTTCAACAGGTTTTTTGCGGGTAGCAAGCCGTCGATGCTCTTCAACTTGACCGAAGATCGCGAGATGAAAGCTCTTTTTGATCGGGTCTTAGGAGCGATAGACACGTCGCGGACGATTTTTCACGCCCACGGGTATCACAATTTCTTCACCCAGGCATGTCTTCATGTGGCGACCGGCTTGCAAATGAAGACGGTGCTGACGTGCCATGACTATGGCATCGCTTGTCCTAATTCGATGTTGTTCAACTATCCAAACGCGGAGATTTGCACGCTCGATCCTTTATCGGGGGCTTGCCGAAAGTCGGCCTGCATGGGGGTAGACGCGGTGCGATTGAAGCAGCTCCGGTTTGCGCGGGCTTGGGCGAATGAGAAGCTTTACCGCGTGCCCCAAAAGCTGGATAAGATTCTTGCGGTTTCAGAGTTTGAGCGAGCGATTTTGCAAAAGCATTTTGGCAGTAAAGCCAAAATTGAGACGTTGTGCAATCCGGTTGATCCAGCGGCGACGGTGAGGCAAAGCCCCTCTCGCTCGCAAGATTTTTTGTGGGTGGGAAGAATGACGCTTGAAAAAGACGCGACGACCCCTGCCAGGGTGTGTCATGGCCTCGGAGTGCCTCTGACGATTGTTGGGGATGGCCCCCTTCAGTCGGAGGTGTCGGCGGCCAATCCGGATGCGAAGTTTCTTGGGTGGCTGCCCCCACAAGAGGTCAAAGAAATACAGTGTCGGGCTCGTGCCCTCATCATGAGTTCGAAATGCTACGAAACTGCGTCTCTGGTGGTTTTGGAGTGCTTGGCAGCGGGGATTCCCTGCGTGGTGCCCTCGATGTCGGCAGCAACCAGTTGGATCGACGATGGGGTCAATGGGCTATTTTTTGAGATTGGTAACGAGGCGTCGTTGAGGGAGGCACTTGTGAGGCTCAGCGACGATGAATTTGTTGAACGGTTGAGCGTCAATGCATTCGAGAAGTATTGGCGGTCACCATTTACGCTGGATCACTACAACGGTGAGCTCATGCGATACTACTCAGAGGCGTTAGGCTTATGAGAATTGGACTGCAAGCGACCAATATTTTCTTTGAAGGGCCCAAGCACGCCGGAGTTTCGCGGTCGTCTTTACGGCTTCTGGAGGCGATTTTGGCGC
>JAYVXG010000258.1:0-6544 GCA_043785475.1 Armatimonadota bacterium | reverse complement strand
GCTTTTCGACGCGAACGAGGTCTTCAACCGACAGTTCACTAAGCAGCACTTCTTCGATAGATTTGCCCCGCGGAGCGATGCTCGTGGCACCGCTATCCCAAACGAAGCCACCTTGAGAAACCGTGGCAACTCTGCCCCCCACCTTGGCAGATTTCTCGAAAATGGTGACGGGAAAGCCCGCCTTTCGAATTCTCCAAGCGACTGCCAGGCCAGATACCCCAGCTCCGACGATTGCGATTCTCATAGGTTGATTCTACTTCAGCCCAGGACCAAGATTGACCGAGGAGGCATTGCACTCATGGTGCCATGCTTCGCTGGCTTTGCCAAAACTTCTCGCCACTCGGAGATATTTGATTTGTCGAAGAGGTGATATTCCGTCTTTATTCCAACCCGCAGGTTGTCGTCGGAATCAAATGCGATCTTCTTAAAATGCTCACTGGGCTCCCAACTAAGATTTGCCAAGATCATGTGGCCACACTCGATGGCAACAAATTGAGGCTCAACATCCCAGACCCGTACCTTTCGAGATGCTCTTTCGGCGAGCAAGGTGAGGATCAGCGCGGCTGGACTCTTGAGCAAAGTCTCCGCGTCGAAAAAGGTCAAATAGTCGACTTCGGCCTTCACGGAATTGACGATGGCAGCCAATGCAAAAAGCGGAGCTTCGATGCCGTTGGTACGCGCGTCTGGAGAGTCACTAAGTCGGATTGGACCGGTGATGATGTTTTTTGCACCGATATAGCGGGCGGTGTCGGCTTGGTCGGGGATGACCCATGCGCATTCCATCATCGTCTCGGTGTCGAATTGGTGGGTCTTTGGTTGCAGACCAATCGCAGCTCCGTCGATTTCATCAAAATGAGGGCGCGAGCCATTTATTTCGATAAACCAGCCTTTGGCTTGGATGAATTTCTTCGATCCGCGAACATCGTTCAACTTCCTCCACTGATTTGGCGGTGAAAAAAGGATTCCGTCGTCTGGAGACAGTTCCGCGGGCACCGACGCCACTTGTGTCTGCATGAACACCGGTCCGCCAATTTGCTTGGCAGATTTACTGCCTTCGGTGTTGCATTGGGAGTGACTAAATCCCATTTTCTTGAGCGAGCCCATTTCCGAATCCGTCATATTTCGGCTGAACAACGTGCCAAAGCTTGGCAGTTCGCCGCTGGTCGCAACGGGGACGGAATCACCGGTTTCGAATCCAGCAGTCGAAATTATCAATTTTGCGACGTTGTGAACAACTTTGCCTTGTTCAATTTTGTACGGCGATCCTGATTCCTGCCAGTGGCAGTAGGTCTTGTACGATGCATCGCCGTAATTGCGCTGGTCTTCCGTCTCAAAGTTGTCTCCCGAAAGTTCGATACGGATTCCGATGCCTTTCTTGACTTCGTAACTGATGGATTTCGTATCTTTGAAGGGTTGGTCGGGCTTGATGAACTTGGGGAATTCCATCATCTCGCACGCTTCGGATTTGTGCTCGATCTCAACAGGAAGTCCTTGCAGGCTCGCGGGATGCAACAGGCAAAGACCTAACCGATTGGTCATGGTGTCCTTTTCGACCGTTCCTTCCAAGGAATATTCGATTTCGACGTGTGTTGCATCGACGAGTTTTCCGGTAATCGTGCCATTCCATGTGAAATCCATCACGTCGTCCTTGTGACGGGCAACGAACGTGCAGGTAAACGAATCTCGCATCGCGGTGAGCTTAAAGTTCTCTGTTTTTGGAACGACGGTGCCCCAGTCGGGACGACGCACGGAGCCATAAATGCCTCGGAGCAACTCGTAAGGTCCGACCCGCAAGTATCGCAATTGGCCGGACTCGGGATCGATAAACCCTCGTAGGTGACCTAACTTAAATTCGCGCAGCTCGGATGACATGGGAAAAGGTTATCCGAAATCGGACAAACTATAGGCATAACTCCATGAAGCAAATCCGACCAAATATCTGGCAAGTGTCTTTTTCCGACCTCGGCAAGCCGAGAGCGAGAGGATATTACATGGTCGAGGACCTTGGCGAAGTGCTGATGGACCAAGCCGACATTCGTTACATTGGAGAAACCGAAAAACTCGGATATGAGCCGTTGTTTCATGTGGCTAAGTCAAAGGCACTCGCGGGCGCGTTCGTTGTCATTGGCCGCCAAGAGAAAGCATAATTAATTTTCCTCTCCTCTTAGGAGAGGAAGTTCCCGTGAGGAACGAGCTTGGGAACAGGTGAGGTAAGTTTTATATCTACCTCACCCGGTTCGCTCTACGGCCAAGCTCACCGACCTCTCCTAAGAGGAGAGGATACGTCAGGAAATTTCTATGAACCAAACTCCTACCATCGAGCGAATCCGAGTTCGTTACGGCGAAACCGACCAGATGGGGCACGCGTATTACGCGAACTACTTGTTTTGGTTCGAGCAATCTCGAGGAGCTTGGTGCCGAGACCGCGGGTTTACGTATAAGCAGTTTGAGGAGCGCGGAGTCTTCTTGCCGGTGGTTGAGGTTCATATTCGATACCGGGGCGAAGTGACATACGATGACTGGATTCAAGTTAAAGTTTGGGTTAGCGAGGTCAAGCGCGCTGCAATTCGGTTTGATTACGAAATCATCAATGAGTCGACCGGAAAGGTGAGTACCGATGGATATTCCTGGCATGTTTTCATGGGCGAGGCTCGGAAAGCGATCTCAATTCCCGAAGATATCAAGGTACTACTGGCTCGAAATCCCGAAGATTTTGAAACTATCGGCTAAAATTCACATTAACGTAACGTAGAACTTTTTCGTACTGTTCTTCGAAGCCGGTTTTCATGAGCGACCCAAATTGTTTCAGTTTGAGTGAAGCTGTCCGTCAGGTCGGCTTAATTCCTGATGCACCAAAGTTCCTTGCGCTCGGCCAAACCGTATTTTGGGATGAACCGATGAAGGCGGGCCTCGCCATCGAGGCGGCAAAGGCTGGAGTCGGATTTATTGCCGGCGTTCACGACACGGATTACTTTGCGAAAGTCTCCGGGGCGAAAGACTCCCGAGTGAAGTTTAAGACGCTGGCGCACAACGACGGCTCGACTCGAAACCTTTGGAGCGCGGCCGCGGAATTCTCAACTCTCTTCGGCTCAGAAACCGTTGTAACGAAGGAAGAACTGTTGAAAGCGGGTTTACGATTTGACCGGTTGTCTCGGTCTCGCCCCGGTTTTCTCGATGAAGCAACCGAAGCGTGGGGTTGGCGTGGAATCGTCTCGACCGACGAGAATGCACCGATCACGTTCGAAGTTCCGGGCGACACGCTTGCAAGAGAACTGTGTAATACGCTTCGCTGGGCAATTGATGAGTCCGTTCGTTCAATGGGCGACAACTACCGAGACCAAGCGCAAACGTTCGGCGATGAAATGAATCGAGTTTTCTGCGATGTCGCCGAAGCCCCGAACCGGAATCTTGCCGCAATTTACCGTGACCTCCTCAAACCGCTTTATTCGCTGGTAGCAGGTCAACAATTGGATTTCGAGACGAGCCAAACCAGTGAGTTGCTCCGTTTTAACCGTTCAACATTCACGTTGCCGCGCTTTGAACTCTTCGCCAAATACGTTGATCACACAACCAGGGCGAAATCTTGTCAGGCCTATGACGAGGCCGTTCACGAATATCCCGGATTGTACGAGCTGTCGAGGTTTGGGTCGGGTGCAATCCCGTTTGACCTCGTCATTCCTGGGCTGGGACGTGGCACAATTCGCCTCGGCAACCGAGGCGCAGTCATTGCAACGAAGAAACCCCAATTTTTGTCTTACAAGAAGCCTTTGGAGTCACTCGAAGAGTTGGCTAGTCTGATTGAGGCGAAATTTGGTCCCAATTGCGCGGTCATCGGCAAGGCGGTGACCTTGATCGGAATGCTCGGACGCGAGTATACATTCGCTTTCCATGAAGGGGCTTCGTCTTACGTCAAAGCCAGCCGTGCGCTTCACCAAAAACTTGACTTTCAGGTCCATTCGATTTTGCGAATTCGATATCAGACATGGGATGCCCTTGCCGATATCGAAACCTGGTTTAACATGCCGAAGCCTTTCCAGGCGGCGTTTGGGGGCGAAGCGATTTGCGCGCCATCTTTTTCGTCGCGATGGCGAGCCGTGGTTGCGGAGCAGCAAGATCGCTTGGAGCAACTTGGCAAGATTCGGAAGCCAGGGGAATTGTTGGCTTATTTGGACCAGAAGGTCGGCGGTGCCTGGAGCTCGCAAGCGACGGAATACTCTCAGATCCACAGCAAACTAGCCGAACTGAGCCGGGTAATTGAGGATGCTAAAAAGGACCGCCGTGAATTGTATGCTGCTCGGCACGCGACTGGGCAGAAGTGGCAAGTACTGCAAAAAGAAATGGGCGACCACTTCCGTGCATTCATTTTTGAGAAGTCCCCTTCCGCCGCAGACCTCGCTCGACGAGAAGATTTCCGAACCCAACTGGAAGCAATCCGCGATGAGCGAGAAGCCATTGACGTTAAGTATTCCGAGCTTGGAAACCAGGAGCGCGAAGCGGCCCGGAGTGAAGCATTTGTCAAGGTTCACAAGCGTCGTCGAGAGATCGAGCTAGAGTCAGAGCTCAAGCGGCTGACCCTCATTCGGGAGGCCGTCATTTCGAGCAAAGGGTTAGAAAATGCCAACCGAAGGCCAAGCGCTTGGTGGCTGCCTTTGGTCAGTCCCGACGGCCATTGGTTCAATCAAATTATGAAAACGGCGGTCTGCTATTGGGAGCCAATGAATTGAAATTCTGGAAGGTTCAGTCGATTGGGAATCATTTTCCCTTGATCCATCTCGATAGCGTTACGGGAGCAACTCCCGAAGAAATCACGACGAAGCTATCGCAGCTCTCAATTGATATGTGTCGGCATCATTTCGGCATTGGTGGCGATGGACTGCTGGCCGTGGGAATGGAAGAAAGCGACGTTCGTTTGCGAATGTTTAACCCCGACGGAACCGAAGACTTCTGCGGCAACGGCATTCGCTGCGCGGCCATGCACGTCCACAAAGAAGGTTGGGTTGGGAATTCGTTTAATATCCGGCATTTGGACCGCGTTGTTCCTTGCTCTATTGACGATGAGACGATCAAGACCGAAATCGGGACGGCGTCGTACGATCCGAAAGATGTCCCCACCAATATTCAAGGCGAATTGTATAACGAGACGATTTTTGCCGCTCGAATCGACGATTGGTCGGTCGTACTGCAAGGCAGCGCTCTCTCGACCGGCTCGACCCATGTCGTTTTGCCAACGGGGTCTTTTCCGGACGACGATGGCTTCGTCAAGATCTCTCAAAAGCTGGAACACGATCCTCGCTTCCCGCAGCGCACGAGCGTCATTTGGGTTGTGCGCGACGATAAAGCGCTCAAGATTCGAATCTGGGAGCGAGGCGTTGGCGAGACCAAAGGATGCGGCACTGGCTCCTCGGCGGCGGCGGTTGACTGGATGCGTCGGCGCGGCGAAGGTGGTCGAATCGAAGTCAAAAACCCGGGCGGCTCGGTATGGGTGTCGGCCGACACCTGGCACCACCCGATTACGATTGAGGGCACCGCGGAGACGCTGTTTGAAGGGGAATTCCCGTCGGGCAACTTAGTGGAAGCGACCCAAAAGCCAAAAACTATCGAAAAATAACGGATTTATTGCTCGCTTTCCGACGTTGTTGATAGCAATGACCGCCGTCAAAAAGTCCTGGTGGAAAGCAAATCGCACTGTAATCCTGGTTGCCGCGGGCTGTATTGCGGGAAACATGATCCTGAATTCGCTTCCGGCTTTCCTGTGGCTTCCTACCCATATCTTCGGATTTGGTTACGACGAGACGAAACGGATGCCATTTAACCGGGACCTTTGGATTCATGCGAGAGTGGAACCGTGCGTTCAAGGACCGAGGGACCAAATGCAACACGACCTAGAGCACCATTATGCAGTCAAAACGAGTCATTCAAGCATCGAAAACGACCTTGGGTCGCCCGATCGCAAAGGGCAACGCGAGGAATTGGCCGCCTTTTGCACAGGGCGCTCATGGACTATTCCTGACAATGCCGACTCGTTTGGCATGTACACGATTTATAAAGACAGGGATGAACTTTCGACGTATCAAGTCTTCATCTACGACAAACAAAGTCATTTTATAAAGTCCGTCATTTATACAGTTCTTTAGTGCGCAGGCTTGGCTCACTTCCTTTCTTTCTTCTCGGTCGACCCACGGCTTCATCCTATTACCTTTGAAGGCACGGAGGAGAAGGTGTTTGAAGGCGAATTCGGAGCAAGCCCGTCATCACTAGCAAGTGCAGTAAGTAATCCCAGTTAGTCAAAGACTTGGTATTTTAGTTTTCGCCTTTGAGCCCTCCGGGCTCAATGTGGAATTTCCCGAAGTTGCATTCATGTTCAATAAGTCCGAAAAGCTTCTATGCTTGGGATGAATCGAAGAAAGGTTGAACAAACCTAGGTTGCTAAGAGACTTGTAATGAGTCAAGCGCTATGAAATCAGGAATTCTTGTCGTCTTCTGCCGGGTTGGATGTCAATCTCCTCCTAATATAAGCAGCGAGACCCCAGAGCCGAACGCTCTG
>JAYVXG010000257.1:0-6554 GCA_043785475.1 Armatimonadota bacterium | reverse complement strand
ACCACCGCGATCACGAGTTCATCGCCAGGAAGTGAAACTGCTATTCCCAGAGAAACGAAATCATAAGTACGAATCTTGTCGTCACCGGCGAGACTGCTTCGGAAAGCTGGGAACTCCGCCATGGCTTTCGTGACTGCGTAGGCGAACATCGTGAATCCGCTTGGCTGGAACTTGCCGCCGCCCGCTTTGAGCCTGGCTCGCTCTTCCTCTATCGGTCCCCATTTTGTGACAACTTTCATAGTTCCGGGTACTACTAATGAGTTCGAACGTACCATTCGACTGTTCAAAACTCGCTGTTTGCCCGGCATTTGTCGTTCGGTAAATTTGATTCCACTGGATGACACTTGGGCTTTGCCGACGACGTTACTCGCTCCGCCACCGCTGAGGAAGACATCGATGTCGGCTGGCATCAATTTGCTCCCCGCAAATGGAACTCCGACCAGCGCCTCAGGCGAGATTCCCTTTTCTTTGGCGTACGCCCTCGATCTCGGCGGAATTCCTTGCAGGCGGACGCTTTGGATTCTTTCTCCTTGCTCTTTTGGAGGGAGCGGGGTAGGGGTGAGGGTTCCGGAGGCACTGTTTGCACCGTGGCTCGGTGCCCCCGAAACCTCAGTATGCCCGCTAACTTGCATGACCCCGACTTCTGCGCCGATCGCAATCACATCGTCGACCTTCGCCGTCCACGAAATCAGCGTCCCGGCGTAGGGAGATTCGACATCCATGATCGCCTTGTCGGTCTCCATCTGGTAAATCGGGTCGTCACGTTTGACAGCGTCGCCAGGGTTTTTGAGGAAGGCTACGATGCGAGCCTCCTGCAGCCCTTCGCCAATTTGAGGAACGAAGAGAGAGGCTACACTCTCCCCTTTTCTTGACTTCGCCGGATTGGGCGATAGCTTCGGAATGTCTTCGGAAGGCGAATTCGGGAGAGGGGGGACTGGGGTGAGGGCCATAGGCTTTTCGCCACTCGCCTCCCCAACATCAAACTTCGCAATTTCAGCCCCAATCGCGACAATGTCATCGACCTTGACTGACCAAGAAGCCAAGACACCCTCGAACGGAGATTCGACGTCCATGATCGCTTTGTCCGTCTCCATTTGATAGATTGGTTCGTCGCGACGAACCTTGTCGCCCGGTTTCTTGAGGAACGCAACGACTCGGGCTTCTTGAAGCCCCTCACCTATTTGGGGAATATGAACGGAAACAAGTGGCATCGTTGACTCTCGAACCTTGATTTTGGCATATCTCGCCAGTCATCAGCAAAGAAGAATTGCGACTTTGCGATTCTCACTAAACGGAAGTTCCATCCCAGTTCAAACAGACAAGACCAGTTGGAGTCCAAACGGTTTCGATGACGATGGTGTTGTGCATGGCTGCGGATTGGATGAACTCGAACGAGATGTTTTCGCAAACGATCGGCAACATTGCTCGGAAGGTTCCGCCGTGGCCAACCAGGAGGACGGTTTCTCCATCGTCATATCGGCCTCGAAGAAAGTCGATGAACGGCACGAACCTTCGTTCGAGGTCATGAAAGCTCTCCCCGCCTGATGATCGAGCATCGAAATCCTGATTGTAAAGCCATGCGTTAACCACGCGCGAATGTTCGCGCCAAGTCTCGTCATCACCCTTTCCTTCGAGGTCGCCACAATGGTACTCGCGTAACCTGTCGGCGACCTCCACACTCAGGCCCAGCCTGCGACCAAGAATTTCGGCGGTCTGCTTAGCTCGGAGAATCGGACTCGTATAGATTTGTGATATCGGGCGGCCATTAAGCTCAATGGCGAGTTGTTCGGCTTGCTGAACGCCACGCTCGGTTAGCGGATGGGGCAGATCTCCGTTTGAAACAATGCGGAGGGTATTGGCGAGACTTTCGCCGTGACGAACAAAGAGAACGTTCATAAGGTCGCCTCTAACAGTACCGGGTAGTGATCGCTAGGATAAAGGTTCCCTTGCTTCGTCCGAATAACTTCAGCAAGTCCGGGCGTAATTCCTTTCGAGACAAAGATGTGATCAATTCGATCGCCATCGTTGCCTCCGATGAAGTTATGGAAGGTGCCAACTGGGTTTTCGCGGGTCACAAATTCTATGGAATTTGCATCGGCCAGGATGTGGATTTCGGGAGAATCAGGTTCGGCGTTGAAGTCTCCGGCAAGAATCCAAGGGGTTGTGGGAAGGACCTGGAGGATTAACTCCGCACTTCGGACTCGCGCGACTTGTGATTCATGATCCCAGTGTGTGTTGTAAAACCGGAATCCATTCTTAAACTCCACCCACGAGCAGATCCGCGTGATCCGATTTCCCCACGACATCGAATTGGGAATATCCGGCGTCTCTGATAGCCAAAACGTGCCCGCCCGAACCCGTTGAAAGACATCAGTTCGCCACAGAATCGAGCACTGTTCACCTTGCGACTCTCCATCCTCCCGTCCCACCGAATAGCATTGATATTCCGGGAGTTCGGATAAGAGGTAGCTCAGTTGAAAGTCATAGACCTCTTGGAGACCGATTATGTCAGCATCGGCGACTCGAATTGTTTTGGTGATTAACTCGCGTCGATGTTCCCATGAGTTGATGCCGTCGTTAGCCAACCCATTTCGAATATTGAATGTGAGGATAGTCATCAGCTGACAGTCGTCAGTCTACAGCCTGAAACAGAAGGTCGTTTCCATTAGGACTGGCGAAGTGTTTGGACCCACGAAAATTTCGAAACTTCAACGCTTCGGACCTTTGTTCCTCCAGTTCGTACCTTGCTGGTCCTTATTCCAAAGGGACATCAACCTATTCCCCGACATCCAACCCAAAAAAAGAGGGCCATGTCAATGACATGGCCCTTCTTCTTTTTGGCCAATGTTTTGGAAAGGCTCAGAACTATTTTCTGTCTCCTCTATTTCTTGGCTCTTCGTCGTCGAATTAGGGCGAGAGCGCCAAGTCCAACCGCAGCAATTGTTGTTGGCTCAGGAACTGCTTCAAAATTGTACGTCTTGTTGTTACCATCAAAACCAAGAGCAATGTTATCAGCTCCGCCTTCGAATGAACCGTTGAACGATCCGATTCCTGCGTTGACGCTAATTACGTTGTAGCCCTTTCCGGTGAGATCGGTCATCCAGTCGGAGAATTTTCGCTCGCCATTGTCGGCACCGACGCCTGCGCCGTAAGCGGTGTTAATTCCACCGGTACCTCGGAGCCACGTGCTTCCCATTAGGTTAACCGTGTTCCATTGACCGTACGTGTAAGTTCCGAAGTGGGTAGGGGCCCATGCGGTGTCAAAAACGAGTTGTCCGTAACGACCGCCGCCGTCGGTTGAGCTAAAGAGTTCTAATCGGACGATGGTTGACTGGTTACCAACGCTCGAACTTTGGGTGAAAAGATCTGCGCCAAATGACGACAGGGTATCAAACGAGCCGAGAACTCCATTTGAGTCGCCTGCGGCAGTGAAAGCGGTGCTGAGAGCAATCTCTGCTTTGCTGGCAGTGTTACCGACCGCTGAGAACCAAGCTGAACCGTTGCCGCTTCGGGCCTGAGTCGTGTTTATTCCGACGGTTGCGCCGTTCTTGGTTTCACGGTAAGTTCCGACAACTCCACCACCGACCGGATGAGTTAGTGCTTGATTTGCTGCGCTTGCGCCTGCGTTGGTGAAGTAGTCACCGGGAGTAGGGTTGTTGCTGTAAACGGTCTGAGCCTGAGTCGAAGCCGCACCAACCAATATGCCTGAAATTAAAGAAATCTTAACTGAGTTTTTCATAATATCCTCCTAACAGCTGTGATTCTACACAGCAATTTGGACAGCTAGTTAAAAAACTAGATATTCTTATACCGTTCCAACGAAAACCAGGAATATTTACGAGGATATTTAGCGATACTTTAGATTTAACTTAAGTAAATTTACTAGCTAGTATAAGTATTACTACCAGGTAGTAATACCTAAGCGTGAATAGTATTGGCCAAAAGTTCATTAGCCAGTTCTTCGAGCACAACCCCAACGTACCAAACATCGTGGTCGTTTTCGGGTGACTCATGCCAGTCGTACAAGTAACCATTGACCAGGTCAGCAGCGGGCAGTCGATCAATTAGCTTGTATTTCGGCATGTATGTTTCCCGAAGGACTGGGTAAAAGTCGCTCGGGAGTGGCGGCTGCATCAGCCGATAGTCATCCGTGACATCCACGATGACTACTCGCGCAAGGTTATGTTCCCATAGATTTCCGCACATTTCTGCCATCGACATTCCAGACGGTGCACGCCAGGCAAAAGGCGCGGTTATAAGTGGGCGTCCTTAGTCTTCGGCAACAAAAAGTTCTCCATTTGATTATCTTTTGGCCCCAGCGACTGGCGTGTTGCGTTGTTTTCGATCTTTGGTCGATTTGTTTTGCCGGCCTTCTTACCCCATGGAAGAAGAAGCGCTACTCGTCGGTTGCCCGCGGCAAATGGCTTTTTCGGGAACTTAAGATTCGTGTCACCGTAGCCTCGAACTTCCTTAAAACGACCCTTGAGCGAACCAGATTTAGCAAGTTCTTTTCGAAAAGCGCTTGCGCGGTCGGTGCTTAGTTCCCAGTTCGTATAATCTGTACTGGCGTACGGCTTCCTATCCGTGTGACCCTCCAGAACTAGATATCGCCCTGTATCTTCGACGATGGGTACGATCTCGTGAATAACCTTTCGACCGAGAGGACTGATCGTCGCACTTCCAGTCTCGAAGAAGACGCTGGTGACATCTTCCAAGAATTCGATCATGATCCCTTCAGAAGTCTCGGTAACCACGACGTGACCTGATTGCCCCAGCTTCTTCACTTTTTCTTTGACTTCGTTTTCGACATAGGAAGAATCTTTAACTTCATCAGGGTCCGACGCTTTTGAATCGCTCTTGCTTTCTTTACCCTTTCCTTCTGACCGGGAAATCGCACGAGCTTGCCCCGGTTGAGGAATTACAACTTGTGAGTGAGGTTGGTTTTTCATGAAGCCAGCAGGGTCATTAAAATAGCCTTGGATTGATGTTTTGGTTTCGTCGGACAAACCCATAATCCACAACACCATAAAAAACGCCATCATCGCGGTAACGAAGTCGGCGTAAGCAACCTTCCACGATCCACCGTGATGAGCTGCATGGCCTACGACCTTTTTCTTCTTAATGATTATAGAGTCGTTAGCGATGGGAGCCCCCTCGAGAAAGAGTCATCAGGTAGGAGAGAGGAGGTTTTGAGTAAAATCTGGTTGATCCAAAATGAAACGCGCCAGCTTTCGAGGTCTTCAGATTTGGCAAAAGAGTGTCGTGCTTTGTGTCGACCTCTATAAGTTGAGCCGCACATTTCCTTCTTATGAGAAGTTCGGGATGATTAGTCAAATTCAGCGAGCCGCACTCTCGGTCCCAGCAAATATTGCTGACTGACACGGAAGAAGCTCCAATCCTGACTTCATTCGCTTTCTTTATATGAGCATAGGTTCGATTCGCGAATTGGAAACGATCCTTGAAATTGCTCGACAACTTGAATAGTGCCAATCGATTGACGATCTCACTGGCCGCCTTCAAGAGATTGCCAAAATGACGACCAGCCTGAACAACAAGCTGAAGACTATTCATCATGCCGCTTTCTCCTTCACAGCGTTCTCCATTTCCGAGAAGCCAGGACGGACGACTGGGTCAATGTTTCGTCGAGCAAACTCGACGCAGGTAATCGGAGCCTCGCCTCGAGCGAAACTAAACAGAGCGTGGCGAATACAGTTCATGTACATGCCTTCGCTCCCCAGCCGAAGCTCCATAGCTTTCGAGATTGGACTAAATATTCCGTAGGCGAGCAAAATTCCTAAGAACGTTCCGACCAGAGCCGCCGCAACCGATTCACCAATCGCTGCCGCCTCTCCGCCGATCTTGCCCATCGTGATGATAACGCCTAGAACCGCGGCAACAATACCGAACCCTGGCATCGCGTCTGAAGTCGTCTGCATCGCGGCCGAAGGAAGCATGGCGGCATGGTGGGCGACCTCAAGGTCGAGCTCCATCATATCGCTGAGGTCGTGAGGACCAACCGAGCCCGACAGTATAACCTTTAGCGTGTCGCAGAAAAAATCACACGCATGATGGTTGTTGATGAAAGTCGGATACTTACCCAATATATCCGACTTCACCGGGTCTTCAATGTGCTTTTCGAGGCCGAGCAGCCCTTCTTTTCGCGCAACATTAAAGAGTTGATACATCATCTTGAGAAGGTCACTGAAAGCGCCTTTCGTGTAAGGGTCCGGCTTTAACAGGCCGATTGTGCCTTGAATGACACCCTTGACCCCTGCCATTCCGTGGCCAGCCATGAGAGATCCAAACCCCGCACCACCGAGAATGATCATTTCGTTGATCTGAATTAGAACGGCCATGTTGCCGTGGTGCATCACGTAACCCACGACGACCGCACCCAGAACTATGAACACCCCAATAATCGTAAACATCTAAACCCGAATCCCCTCGGATCAGTTGTTCCACCAGGTAGTGGAAATGACAGGTGGTGAATTTACTAGGTTCTAGAAAGATTTAGGGACGGATTTCACTTGGCCCACCGCACCTAATAGAGCTCG
>JAYVXG010000256.1:0-6558 GCA_043785475.1 Armatimonadota bacterium | reverse complement strand
CTCCTTCGTAACCAACAATGAGCAAGGTTCCGCGCTTAAATGTCATCCGAATCTTTCCAAATGCCTTTACGTCGCCCGCACTGTTGATCTTAAAGGCGCCTATATTCGTCTTCATGACGGCCTCACCGGTTAATTCCGGGTTTTGCGCGAGGCATGGAATGATGCTGATCAGACCAACGCATCCAAGACTAATAACTTTCGAGTTCATAACAATGTTTTTAAGTATGACGGATTTTCAGGGTGTACCGGAATCTTCCTACATGGAAAACCGTACAAACTATAGGTTCCCCACGAATTCAGGTACCTTAGACTTCAACGATGAAAGAATCTCCCGTCGTTCCCAAGAAATCAACGATGAAACTATCGGCTGTCGTTCCCATTGTGCTTTCTTTTCTGGCGATTTCCATCTCGATGGCGATGTTCAGCTCCGGGGCCACCCCGTACATCACGATTGCTGAAGCCCGAAAAATGTCCGGCGATCGACTCAACCTTGGCGTTGAAATTGACAAAACTTCCATCCACCAAAGTCTCCGAAGCAACCTACTAGAGTTCGATGGGAAGGACAAGAATGGGGAGAAAGTCCACATCAAACACATTGGTGAGATTGTCGATATCTCGAAAGCCGAGCGTGTGACATGCATTGGCAAGCTCGAAGGTGACGTCTTTATTTCCAAGCAAATGCTCGTAAAGTGTCCGAGTAAGTACGAAGAAGAAAAGAAGAAGTAAATGGAGGATCACCAAGTTCTCAATTTGCCCCAGGCACCCCAATGGGGACTTTTTCTTGGGCAATTTGGCAGAATCAGCGTCTACGCAACCCTCATTGCTTGCTCGGTCGCGCTCCTCCTTTCCCTCTTTGCACCCAACAAATTCCAGCTCATCCGGCGCAGCGCGTTCTACCTCGCGTGTCTCGGGTTTGTTTTTGTCTTCGTCACCCTCGCCATCCTATTCATCACAAATCAGTTCGAGTTCGAATACATCTTTAACCACTCGTCAAAGGACAACCCGCTTTCGTACAAGATCGCGAGCGTTTGGACCGCCCAGCAAGGTTCATTTCTACTTTGGGCCGTCTACAGCGGACTCTTCGGCTGGGTCACCTTGTCCCGCTCGGGACCATATGAGCGGTGGTACACCGCTGCCTACGCTATCTTCCTTGGCGTTCTTGCCGGAATCCTTGCGTACGAAACCCCATTCGGCACGATTCCCGCGTTGATGCAAAATGGGCACCTTCTCATTCCACCCGAAGGTGGAGGAATGGTTCCTGGTCTGCAAAACTATTGGGTCGTCATCCATCCTCCTATTATCTTTCTCGGCTTCGGCAGCCTTACCGTGCCTTTTTGCTACGGCGTTGCCGCCATGCTCAGCGGCAACCCAGTTGACTGGATCAAACTGTGCCGCGCCCCGGTCCTCTTTGGCGTCAGCGTCCTCGGTCTTGGTATCTCTCTCGGCGGGCTCTGGGCGTACGAAACCCAAGGCTGGGGCGGATTCTGGGGTTGGGACCCGGTCGAAAACGTCTCCCTCGTTCCCTGGCTTTTCTTGGTCGCATTAGCCCACGGCGTTATCGTTCAAAATGTTCGCAAGACTTGGGTCTCTGCGAACCTCTTTATGTCCGGGCTTCCGTTTCTCAGCTTTGTTTACGGAACGTTTTTAACCCGAAGCGGACTCCTCGACAAAGTCTCGATGCACTCCTTCGCATCGATGGACCGCAACGCGCTCGTCGTGCTACGCACCTTCCTCATCGCCCTCGCCGCTTTCTACGTCGTCCTTTACGCCCTCAAAGGACGACCTAAGAGCTTAGAAACTAACAAAGCCGAGAAGGCAGAGCCAGGTGCCAACCGCGCCAGCTTCTACCAGGTTGGCATGCTGAGCCTCTGCCTCATGTCGTTCGTCATTGCCCTCGGAATGTCCTGGCCAGCAATCACCGCCATGCGCGGCGGCCTCGGCAAAATGGTCGAGCCATACGTCTATCACAAAGCCGTCTTTTGGTTCTTCGCCGTGATCATGGTAGCCATGGCAGTTGGCCCGTTTGTCTCGTGGAAACGGGACAATCTGAAGAACATTTTTGGCCGATTCGTGACGATGGTAAGCATCGCTATCGGCTTGGTAGGCATATTTTTCATCATTTGTAAATTCACTTCATGGGGAATTCCTCTTGAACCTGGGGCTACTGTTGATGGGTTTTGGCCCGGTGCAAAAATTCCTCAGATATGGTGTGTTGGATTTCTGCTCATACTAACCTTCTTTGTCGGAATCACCAACCTCTGGCGAGCCATCGAGCTCGCAAAGCGATCAAAATTGGGCATTGGCCCGTTCATTGCCCACCTTGGCATCGCCATACTGCTTAGCGGGCTCATTATTTCCAAGAGCCTTGAACGAACCGAACTGGTCTTCATTCGAGAAGGCGAGCCCGCCAGTGCACTCGGATACAAAATTGCCTTCAAAGACTTCGATCCCGACCGGTATTACGACCGCAGCAATGTCGTCAAGTTTGATGTTCTCGACCCAGATGGACGCCAGCACATCATTGAACCGAACCTCTACTACATCCCAAATGGCGGAGTCGAAGAAACCGCCCAGTCATGGCCCTTTATCGAGCGCTCGCTCAGCCATGACATGTACTACTTCTTAAAGACCCCCGAAGTCGAAATCTTCCCGCGACCCATCAACATCAAGCCAGGAAAGACGGAAAGCAAAAACAAGTTCTTGATCAAGTACCTAGAATTGACCCACACCGGCCAACTGGGCAGCCCCGGAGTTAAGTTTGGCGCAAAGCTCGAAGTCACCTACGCATGGGATGAAAGAAGTCCGGCCGAGACGTTTAGCTGTATGCCAACGCTTACCATGGTGAGCCCAGGACGCATGCAGCCCGAGCTGGTTTCCGCAGGACCAAATATCAAGGCCGTCATCACTTCAATGAACGCAAACGACCGATCCGTCGATGTGCAACTGTTCATTGTCCCGCCGATCTACCCGATCCAAGTCTTCTACAAGCCGCTCACCTGCCTCGTCTGGATCGGGACCGGCGTATTTACATTGGGAGGCTTCATCGCGGCGTTCTATCGAAGAATGGTTCGAAAGGCTCCCGAGGGTGACTTTGTGGCAAATCCTGCCAAAATAGATAGTAAGAACTAATATGCGACTGTCGCAACTGCTCAAAGCAAAACTCCATCACGCCCGGATTACCTATTGTAACCCGGACTATGTCGGCTCAATCGAGATCGGGCGCGACCTGATGGAAGCAGTCGGAATTCAGGAGGGAGAACTGGTCCACATCTGGGAAGTCGATGGCACCTCGCGAATTCAAACCTACGCATTCTCGGGCCCACGAGGAATAATCGGAATCAACGGTGGGGCCGCCCACTTCTTCACCACCGGCGAGCGAGTCATCATCGCCGCGTTCGATCTTACGGACGAACCAATTATCCCGAAGATCGTGCTGTTGGGCGACTCGAACGAAATCGTCCGAGACATGACGCCGTTTAGCGTATTGGGCTAAAGAAGGGCGGAGGGCCGCTTCGCTTTGGGCTCGCACTTCGTGCTAGGGCGAGGGAAAGAGAATTGACACCTCGCTTCTTGGCTAACATCTAAAGGCTGAAAGCTAACAGCTCTTACGTATTCGCCATCAAGAACTTCAGGAGTTCGATCCAGCTTTTCTTGTCGGCACTGGCGTAGTACTTTGCGCCGCAGAGAACATAAAGCTAAGATCCAAAACTTTGTTATCTACCCTGTCTGCGTCCCTTCGTGGGCTAAAATTGACTTTTTTTCCTAAAATCGCGCGTGAAAAGAAAAAAATATTGTCGAACCACTTGAAATTAATCGCAAGTTGTCGTAAGATGTCGTGATCTTGGTAAATAGGAACGGCAGAGTACAACAGACCTTGATCAGTAAGTTGGAATCAAGACGCATTGTTGCCGTTGCTATTCTGGCAACAATTTTAACTTCATCAATCATTTTAAAATTGGGATCACTTGATCAATTCTTGCGAGTTATTTCGAAGACCTTCGGGATGCCTTTGATTTGGTCCCAAGCTCTCGGGCTAGGCGTGATTGCAATTGAAATGTTTGCCGTTTTAGCATTGGCTAGAAAGAAGACTCGGAACATAGGTTTGTTGGCTTGTTCAAGTCTGTTTGCATCTTTCATTTGCTTCCACCTGCTAAAAATTATGTTTCAAATAGCAGTTCCATGCACATGCTTCGGCGCATTTTACAAGATGTCTCCCTCTACAGGTGTTGTTCTATCTTTAATTCTATTCGTCACTTCAGAATCGTTACGATTCTTCAGCACAGAAAAATAAAAAAGACAAAATCATGAAATCAAAGATTAGCTTGTTTTCGACAATTCCTATCATTCTTGGCGGCATTTTGATTGCCGCGCCTATTCCGTCGTATGGCAACACGAACACTCACCCCACTCAAATCAAAAATGGGCAAATTTGTCAGGCTGCGACAGAGTGTGTAGCCGACGACGGATGTTCCTGGATTTCAAGCAAATATGACTACTGGTTTGCTATGGGGCTATGTGGCACAAACGGAGCAACGTCTACGGATGTGTGTCAAATGCCATGGACAAAATGTCGGGTCACAATCCAATATGTTCTAACCGGATGCATGGGGCCAAGCATTCAAATTGAAACCTGGCAATATGGTTGCAATGGCACGGCAGGTTAGCATCCCGGCCGTACGTATTTTGATATTTGCCGGCTGCATGTTCTCGCAGTCGGCAGCAGTATGCAAAGCGGATACGGATATTCCATCCCTCCTTTCTAGCCTGAAGACAAACCAAGGTCGCCTTCCATCGTTCGAATGCAAAATTGTTGAAAAGGTCTTAATTGATGGGAAAACTAACATTCCTCTATCTGGTTCGATTGGGAATGTGACCGCTGGTTGGGGAGCTTCTTCAGGTGTTCGCGACGTAGTATCTCGATGGGATGGGCGCAGGCTATACGTAAAGTGCCTTACTCCTGATGCTAAGGCTTTTGATGGCGGTAAATTCGAGAGATCAACTGAATTTTTACTAGACGGACAAACAATTGAAATGGGCCTTTCAGGCGGTCGGCAAGGAGTCATCGCCGATATCAGAGATTTTAGACTTTTCACATGTCCTGCCGATGTTCAAGGCTATTACAATCAACTTGGCAATAAGTATTCCGATTTTTTGACGCAGCAAAATAGCAGTTTAAGTTTGGAGCAAGGCAAGGTTTTTGTGAACTGCGATGATAAGAGGCTAGGCGGTAAATTTCAGTTTGATCCAACCAAAAACTACCAATGTACGAGCTGGACATCGAATGGCGAATCGGGTCGAGTTGTAGAGTGGGTCGAATTTGAGGGCTTTTCGTTGCCAGCAAAAGTTGTGATAGTTTGCGACCAATTTTTTGGAGCAAAGAGAACGATTGAATCGACTATGGAGTACGGAAAACTTTCGAAAGGAGAGGATTCATTTAAATTGGATTGGAAAAATGGTGGATGGGTAAAAGACGGCATAAATAAGAAGATATATAGGATCAAAAATGGTAAGTTAGAGTTAGACAATGAGTCCACTAGAATCCTGTCTAAATCTGTGATGCTGGAGCGACTAAAGACTTTTATAGGACTTTCCCTTGTTCTAGTAGGAATTGCGGTTTTCGTCAGAAAAGCTATCAAGTTGAAGATGGTCCAAAAGGCTTAAGCTCAGGCCGTCTATAGTCCAAATAAACCGTGTTCTCCCTCGCTGGCCAGGGAGAACACCAATTTAAGGGTTGTCTTTGACATTAATACAGGGGCGACTTTGCCGCAAGGCCGCAGAGTATTCTCTTTCTACCTACGACTATGTATTCGCCATCAAAAACTTCAACAGCTCGATCCAGCTCTGCTTGTCCGCATTCGCGTCGTACTTCGCTCCATCAACCTTAAATCCCATGTCTTTGACCGTAAATGCATGAACCGCACCAGGATACTCAACGAATTTAAACGACTTCGCAACCTTCATCTCCACCTTGCAGGCTTCGACGTCCTTCTTCGCGACAAACGGGTCTACCGCCCCGTGGAGAACCACGACCTTGGCGTTGATCTTCTTCGCCGGAGCCTTGCTCAAACTTGCCAACCCGCCATGGAATGACACTACGCCCGCTGCTCCGAGGTTGCGTCGCGCAAACTCCAATACTCCGGTCCCGCCAAAACAGTAACCAATTAAGAATTTCTTGCCTTTGGTAGGAAACGCCTTCATTCCATCCTGAATCCGTTGCATGTACAGCTCCGGATTTGCATAATACTTGCCTGATTCGGCCGAGCAACTCTTCACGTCGCGAGGACGAACCCCTTTGCCATAGATATCAATTGCAAACGCCGAATACCCAGCGTGAGCAAGCTTTTCAACGACCTCTATCTCGTGCGCATCCACCCCGTTCCAATCCTGAATAACGTAAACCACCGGCGAATTGGAAGTGAACTTGGGCGCCTTCGCCATGTACCCAAGGCCATGTGTTTCTCCAATTGTATACTCGACTTTCGTTCCAAGGGTGTCCGCTAAAATAATCGTTGCAATCGCCGTAATCATCATCTCTAATCTACCCTTACGTGTTTGTGC
>JAYVXG010000255.1:0-1937 GCA_043785475.1 Armatimonadota bacterium | reverse complement strand
ATCAGCTCGAGCCATTGCAAAACCAGAGGAGGAATTCCATCCTCCGTCGATGGAGGGTTCGCCGCCAAATCGTCCAGGAGAATTTGAAAGTCCTCTGGCCATTGGTGCAAGTTCATTCGGTTTCGAGTGGCAGTAGGAATCTTCGTTCCATCGTGACCTTCCCACTGAACGACCGGAACCTCTTCCATCGGGACTTCGGGTGTATGCCACGTCCATTGGAAGTACAGCGATGCACCCGTAAACCCACAACCTGCAAGCATTTGCGGAAGTTGAGGGTAAGCATCGAATTCCTCCTCCCAAAACGTATAGGGCCGAGTGCCAAGAACTCGCAAGGCGGTTCGGACTCCATAAATACGCTGACGGACATTTGATTCGCCACCGTGAAACAGTCCGTACGGCTGTCCGTACGACCCGCCGACCACTTCGATGGTCCCCGCAGCGATGGCATTGCGAAGTTTTTGTAGATGCTCGGGCGATTCGGAGGCGAGCTTTTCGTAGCCTATTCCGTCGAAATTAATATTGCCCTTAACGCCGGTTGCCTCGCAGTAAGCCAGCATGTCATCGATTGAACCCGGCAAAACGTCGTAGCCCCAAAGCCACTGCATATCCACCCAATGCATGTGGTTTCCAAACGTGTAGGAAAGCGGGATAGGGCGAGGCATGTGCTCGGAGTCTACCTACGAGCGTGCTTACTTGAAGATCGTAACCGACGCCGGAGTTCCAACTGCTAATTGTCCGTCAACTGGAGCTACAAACGTGGTCTCACCCTTCATCAAATTCTGCCAATTTTGCTCCGTCTTGACCCAAGTCCCTTCCAAAGTGCCGAGAACTAAATGATTATGCCAAACCAAGAGGCTCCGAACCTTTTGACTTGGGGCATCGATTTTCTTTAGGACCCCACCCGTGTAAGTGTAGAGTCCGCCGGTGTACGTACCGACTACTACTGAGCCTCCGATTCGGGCCAGCGACGTTATCCAAACATCCGACAGGCCATCGCCAAAGCCAAGCCGTTTGGTTTGTTTACCCGAGGAGATAAATAGTCCGTCTTGGGTGCCAACGACTTTCTCCGGTCCATTCGACTCAACGCATGTCACGTTTTTGCCTTTAAGTTCGATCGGATAGGTTTCCGTTACCGACTTCGCCCCGGTTTTCTCGAACCAGCCGCCCGACCCACCAAAGCAAAGCGTTTCACCGACGAATGACATTGATCCCGCCCACGGGCGCTTCACCGCGCCGTGGAACACGTCGTAGTACAACTGATCGGACGCCACATCGAGCTTGTCGACCGAGCCGTTCCCGTACAAGGCCCATGTAGCTCGCTTAGTCGAAATAAGCTGTCGAACTGCTTGATCGCTAATGCTCTTCCACTTCGAACCCGGCGAGCCAATCGACAGTCCACGCATACCACCGACGACCCATTTCGAGCTTGTAATCGAGATGCCATTGATCCGTTCAAAGGGTAGTTCCTGCCGAGAATATTCTTCGACCAGCCGGATGGGAGTCAGATCGGCTCCCATCATCAAGGCGACAGCTATCGAGACCATAGAACTTCTCGAACGTTGTGAGCCAAATCAATCAGCATCACCTTCACTAATCGACCTTTTGCAAGGGGAATTTCATATCGACCGTCCTCGGTCGGCACCATATTCACTTCCTCTCCACTGCCAAACACCGCAACCGCACGAGCAAGTTGCTCATTTGCTTTTACAATGTAGAATTCGTTTTCCGTAGTAATTTCTCCGGTTGGTGCCGTCCGGTCTACCTTGTAGCTCAAAGTCTTCTCGAACGTTGTTCCATCCCGTTTTGTCGCGGTAAGCGTCACTGTGTAGTCGCCTTCAGGCGCGTCGGCCGGAATGTCAAAGTTTCCTCCCCAATATCCTTTTGCGTCTCTTTTCAGTTCAAAAGTTCGTCCTCCGGGAAGGGTGGCTACAACCTTG
>JAYVXG010000254.1:0-1947 GCA_043785475.1 Armatimonadota bacterium | reverse complement strand
TCATTGGATTGCTTCTCCTCGATGCAAATAGGTTTCCTTGGAGGTGACACCCCATTCTTTTGCCCAGTTGCCAAATTTAGTATTTAGGTTGTTCGTTTCGTCTGCGGCAGTCGGCAGCAATGTGAAACCGGTGCTGTTATAGAATGCCTTGGCGATAATCGAGACTCCCCGAACGTCACCAACCGAATAGGCCATCGACGCAGAGCTTGTTGTATCTTGGACAAACTTTAGGGCAGTCGGAACCACATCTCTCAGATCGATTGAGGGCATTGCCTGAGTAATCGAGTCTGAACCATTTCGGAATTTGATTTGGAACTCGGCTCCTTCGAGCAAGCCCTCTCGGGTGGTTCCTGCGTCATCCCATAGATATCGAATCTTTCCAATCGATACCTTACGATTTGTATCCATAGCGGGGAAATAAAGCCGAGTCACGGAGCCGTTAAGCAAGCCTGTACCACCAACATAGAATTGAGCGGCAGTCGGTGCACCATAGGTGAAGTCGTAGTGGGCAGCACTCCGCGTGATCTGAATCGCCCAATCTTCTCGAGCCATGTAGTAAAACCGCAAGACTCTACCCGTAACGTTAGTTAAAGTAACCGAGCCGTCTGGAGTAGCGATTGCCTGTGTCAAACCGTTGGTGTCGTCATTGTCAATATCGAACAGCGTAATGTAGCCGTTTGATTTGTCAATCTTCATTGTAGGAGTTCCGTTATAGGACTCTAACAATTGTCCGCCAGTCGCAACATCAACGACTAACATGTTGTCAGCCCCAACTGTATTTGCTCCAGGAACCATCGTGTTATTCACAACAAAAACGTCTTCCATCCCTGCATTTGGTGCATCTGCTCCGGCAATAACCGCCGCGTGAGAAGGAGCCGAGAGCCCGTCTGATTGCCTAACCGAATTCGTTCGGAGCGATGGAATCGCCAATTTGATGACCTTTGGCAATCCCGCTGGGCTACTTGTACTAACTCGGAAGTCTTCGTGAAGGATTCTCCAGTCTCGGACATCGTAATCCACTCTGGCTATATATGGCTGGCGGGTGGTACCAGCTCGCTCTTCGTATTTTCCAAACATATTTGGGTTGAAGAGGAGTTCGCCAACGCGGCCGTTAAGAACCTTGTATTGGAACAAGTCATTTGCATCAAAGGCTGTAGCGGGAGCCAATTGAGTAAACAGGTGAGCAATTTTTAGTGAGTCGACTTCTACGCCAAGGAGAGTCTCGCCTGCGACAAGTACTCCCGGAATCGCGCTCACTGGCACCACTGCAAAACCGCTTGGAGTCGCGGCAATCGACACGGTTTGGCCATTCAGCCTTCGAGTATAAACACTGCCTGAATTATTGATCGTTACGGTGATAGAAATTCGGTAGTTCCCAGCCACTGCGGCCGGAAAGGCAATTTCAGCTGCCGGTGAAGTCATTTTCGAGACACCATATTCATAATCACGAATACCTTGATAGTCGTTCGGATTCATTGGAGGCAAAATATTCGCCACGCGTCGATACATATCGCGACCATAAACATTCAGTTGCCCTGGAAGTTGGACGCCGCCGATATGATCGATCGGACCAAACTCAAGGAGAGCCAGACTACCAAATGGAGCCGTAACCGACGTTCCGTCGGGAGACAATAATTTTGGAGCGGTAATTTTATGGGTCTCGCCGATGACCTTTCGAAATGTATTAGCGCCCGACACCAATTGCCAAGCTCGGCCCGTACCGATTGCAATTCCGTTCGCATCAATACCGGTTGCCGCAGGAGTGTATTGTGTTGGCAGCCATGTCGGATCTTCAACCGGAACGTAGGCACCTGCAATCAAAGTCATTCGGATTGGAACGACTTCGCCAGGGACAACATCTGGTCGGGATTTCAGCAATTCAAGTTGAGAACGCTCAAGTCCGAGCGCCATCGAATTGTTTCGTGAGTGATTGAGAATTTTGATACC
>JAYVXG010000253.1:0-6597 GCA_043785475.1 Armatimonadota bacterium | reverse complement strand
TTGGCTGAGTCCGGTCCTACTCTTCATCCCAATCCTCACGCTCGGCTTCCTGTACACGATGACGCCGCGAAATGAGGCGAACGAGGGAGCCTTTACCGCCCTCTGCGTCGTTCCCGGTTGGGTCCTGTCGACTCTGTTTCTCCGCCAAGAGTCCATGCGACCGTGGATTGGCCTCAATACCGTGGCGTCTTACACCGCCGCCTGGGTCGTCTTCGCAGTATTCCTGATCACGGTCGGATTCAAAACTGAACGACGATTCTTGCGATACTGGGCGTTAACGGTCTTTGCCATCACGGTGGGCAAAGTGTTCGTCGTCGACCTTTCCGAGCTCGATTCGGTCATCCGGGTCGCCATGCTCATCCTCCTCAGCGCCGGAATGATGGGCGGAGGCTACTGGTATATTCTTTGGAGAAGGAGCCACGGAGTTCAGCCGGAGCCTCTTAAGCCAGTTGAAGATTCGGTCCAAGAATGAAAAATCCAAGAATTGTCGCTGGAGCTGCGATCCTGTTGCTATCCTTGATCTTGATGGGCTTCTTAGTCGCAACGAAGAAACGAAAACCGAACGTGGTCGCGCCAGAGTGGAATGCGGTTTTCGAGTTCATCCAAACCGCCGACAAGGTCGAAACGATTGCGACGACCTATGACGCATTCGAATATGACAAACCTCCGGCTGATCCGGCGGCATTTCTCAAGAAATACAATCCCCTTGGGCATCATATGGTGCAGGACGTTCCCTCGGCAAAGCGAAACGAGTTAAGTTCAATTCTCAAGAAACTGCCGGATGCCGACCTCGACACAGCATCCTGCTTTTGTCCCCATCACTACCTAATCGCTACCAAAGGAACCAAAAAGATCGTCGTTTCTATGTGTTATTTCTGCGCTGGAATGAGCGTTTCCGGCGACATCAAACTTCAGTCGAAAATGAGGAAAGACACTCAAGCTGAAGTGACAAAGTTCTTCGGATTTGATGTCTTTCTCTACTTGGAAACACGCAAGTGTTTACTCAATAAGGGAACTTACGATCCGGACCTCGAATATTTCGGAATCAAAGGTCCTCATTGATGGTCGATTCTTTGCGCATTCGGTGATAGATTGACCATACTTGGCATAGGAAAACATAACAATGATTACATCCATTGCATTCGCATTTGTCCTCGTACAGCCGAGCACCCTTTTCAAAATTCCGATTTACAACGCTGACCAGAAGACTCCGGCGATCATGAGTTATGTCTCAACTGACCTGCCGGCTGGGTTCAGAGAGGGCAGGGTTGGCTCTGGGGAGATTTCGTCTAGCGAAGGGGTTATCACTGTAACACTGCTTAAGTCGACCACGACAATGCCTACGTTGCTTCGCAATCCAAAACTGAAAGAGTTGAAAGATTTTACGACGTTGCGGATGGTGAAATGGATTGGTTACCGAAATTCCAGACCAAATGGTGAGGACTACAAGCTGGATTGGAACCGATACCGCGTCAACTTTTCGTTAGTCGTAAAAGACAAAAAGGACGTTGGTGCCCTTCGCGAGGCACTTCACTCGATTATTGACGGGCTAGTCGGCAAGATTTAGGCTCTTTAACTTGAGCTTTCGGCGTTTTTTAGCTGAAGGCTCAAGCAATCTTGGCTGGTTATTTTTTCTTCCAGACTGTTAGGGTGTGCCCGCTTCCGGGTTCGGATGTGAAGTCAGCTGGGCGTGGAGTTCCAGGCTCGGACATGGAGAAGGTCGCGACGTCTTCCGCAATTTTGTAGATTCCGAGTTGGTTTTTGCCTTTCATCGGTCCACCTTGGATCAGATAGTCGATGTTTTGTTCGCCGTGGGTTTTCGCGAGGGCGTCAACCATTGGCGATCCGAAAGTCACGAGGACGTGGTTCCCTTTACAGACTCGCTTGCCGAATGCCAAAAATTTTTCGGGTAATGGCTCACCGTTCTTGATCACTGAGATGGCGCTCCATTCTCCTTGCAGGCGTTCGAGGTCGGGAGATATGATGTCGAACCCGGACGTTTCGGGCGTTTCTGATACTGGCGTCGTTGGTTCGGGAATCTTGTTGGTATCCGGGTTGGCAATCGTCACGGTGGCATCTTTCGATTGCCTCACCAGGTATTCCAAAGCGTGCATCGGCGAAGCGTTCGTGTTGAACTCGGTTGGTCTTGAAGCTCCGACCAAGCCGAGGCAGAAGGTGAGTTCGTCTCCGTTGAGCTCAAATATCCCGTAACAGAATTGCCCAGCATGTGGGCCTTCGATGAAATGGATGTCGATCTCTTTCGGATTGGATTCGACATTGATGGCGAACTCGCCGAGATAGTCGCCTTCGGGTGAGAGGGTGTTGAATCGGTCGCCGTTCATCACGATTTTCGAGTTCGCCGTCATTGTTGCAGGGATGATGTCCGAGCCAACCATAAGACTTTTAAAGATCCAAGTCCCCTCAAGATCGCGCAACGTGTCGACGTGCTGGACGAGCTTCGGCCAGCTATCGAAGCCGTTCTTTCGAGCGGTGACGAGTTGGGCATCGGCGAGTTTTGGTTCGTCGGGACTCTTTTCGGGGTGGAATTCCGCGAAGACGGTTTTTGCGTCGGATTCGTGGTTTTGAATCGCGGTAAGGAGGGCTTTTGCCTGCCCTTTGAGATGTTCAATATTCGGCCGTGCCGGAAGTTTCTTATTCATATTTCCTCTATGCTTGGCCCGCGATCTGCTGACAGGCGCACAAAGGTGTGCATTGAATTTTGTTTCTTATGACAGGCGGGTTAAACCCTTTCCGCAGATCTGGCGGCTCCCTATGAGCCTTTTTTATTATGGCCCATTGGCGAGGGTATGGCTTCGCCACGGACGCCGGCGCGAATTTCCTGATGATTGGATTGAAAGACTAACATTGTCGTGTTCAAAGGAATCGTGCAGATGAACGCATTCGCTTAATTGTAAGGCGATCAAGGCTTACCTGGGGGTGGATCTGGCTTTAGATGCTGCGAATCCGACAAAAAACGTACTAAGGTCAAGAAGCAGGTAAGCCTGAATAGGCAAATGCAAGGGGCCCAAAAATACTGAAGGTGGAAATAATGATCGCGAGCGGAACGATTCGTCGCTTGGAAACATAGGATTTAGGAATTAGAACTTTCGAAAACTCACCCAAACTGGCATGGCTAATCCTCGTCGCCGAGCCGTCGTCCTGACAAATTGTTGTGCAGTAATAACAGGGCAACTTGAACCAAATTATGAAGGAGCCCACAAGAGGCAGATAATCAGGGGAGTTTTCTTTGCCACTTTCCTTATGGATGAAGATTCGTTTACCGTAAGTTCCTGATATTCTGATTTCGTCATGCTAAAAATTGCTGTCCTAGGGGCTGGGAGTGTTGGTTTCACACGGAACATGGTTCGAGATATTCTTTGCGTTCCTGAGCTTCGTGAAATCACGATTGCCCTTCACGACATCAATGAGCAAAACCTGAGCATGGTTCATCAACTCATTGAGCGCGATATTCGCGAAGCCGGACTTCCGACCAGGGTCGAAGCGTGTTTGGATCGAAGGAAGGCTCTTGAGGGAGCAAAGTATATTTTCAGTTTTGTGCGGGTTGGTGGGCTTGAGGCGTTTCAGCATGACGTCGACATTCCTCTTAAGTACGGAGTGGACCAGTGCGTTGGCGATACCCTCGGCCCAGGCGGCATCATGTACGCACAGCGGGGCATTCCGGTCTTACTCGACTTCTGTTCTGACATCGAAGAGGTTGCCCATGAGGATGCTTTGTTCCTGAATTATTCGAACCCGATGGCGATGCTAACCTGGGCATGCTCGGAGTATTCGAATGTTCCGACCATTGGCCTCTGTCATGGAGTGATGGGCGGGCACAGTCAACTTGCCAACGTGATCGAGCTTCTGGCTCTCGAAAATGGTTGGATTGGCGCAGAAGAGAAAGCGACGAAGAACGACGTCGATATCATTTGTGCGGGCATCAACCACCAGACGTGGTACGTGCAGGTTCGCTACAAGGGCGACGACATGACCACCTACCTCTTGGATGGATTCGAGAAACACCCTACGTATAGCAAGACCGAGAAGGTTCGCATTGATATGCTGCGCCGGTTTGGGTTTTACTCGACGGAGTCAAATGGACACCTCAGTGAGTACGTTCCTTGGTATCGTAAGCGAGCTTCGGAAATCCCGGAGTGGATTGATATGTCGAGCTGGATCAATGGCGAAACCGGCGGCTACTTGCGCGTCTGCACCGAAGGGCGCAACTGGTTTGAGCATGAGTTCCCTCAGTGGATGACGGACAAGCCGTACAGTTTTGGTCCCGAGGACCGCGGGAACGAGCATGGTTCGTATATCCTTGAAGGGCTCGAGACTGGTCGGCTATATCGAGGGCATTTTAACTTGCAGAATAACGGGATCATTTCGAACTTGCCGGATGACTGCATCATCGAGGCCCCGGGATATGTCGATGGCAACGGCATCAATATGCCAATGGTCGGCGAACTTCCACTTGGCTGCGCAGCAGTTTGCAACGCGTCCGTTTCGGTCCAGCGAATCGCGGTCGAAGCCGCAATCTCGGGCGATACCGAACTGCTCAAGCAAGCGATGATGATGGACCCACTCACTGGGGCCGTCTGCAATCCGCGCGAGATTTGGCAAATGGCCGACCACATGCTGGTCGAACTCGCCGAATGGCTCCCTCAATTTGAAGATGAAATCCCCACCATCAAAAAGCGACTCAAGTTGGAGCCGAGTCTCGCCAGGTTCGAAGGCAACACCGGCGCCGCCCGCCTCCAAACGCGCAGTGTGGAGGAGATGTCGGTCGACGACGCCGCGAAAAAAGCAGCGAAAGAATCCGACAAAGCGGGGCTCAGTAGTTAGAAGTCAAAGTCCTTCTCCTGTTTGTGGCTGATGGAGTCCACCTCGGTGGGGCAATCACTAACATACGGGAGAAGGATTTAGGATGAGGGCTCATGTCCAAAAGTGTTAGATTGCTAACCGCAAACTTCCCTCAAAGTGACCGCACAATCTTCAACGTAATCGACCGCTTCGTCGTTGGACTATTCGGATCGCCCAACAAAATGAACAAATCGTTTCCTTGTCGCGTCTTTTTGCCGTACGAGAGGTAAAAGTTGTTCAAGCCATTTTGAGATACCAACCGACCGCCGAAGCTCTGCAACGGGTCGATTCGATAGGTCCCCGTGAGAATGGTTTGCCAATTGGTTTCCGTCCCAAGCAAGACTTGACCAAAATTCAAATTGAACGACAGTGCATTCCCAACCGGGCAACTCTGTGAAATCGACGTGAACCGGTAAGCCTTGTTCTGCTTGTGTCCAAAGTCAATCGCAAATTGCCCTTTGCTCAGGAGGGACTTTTGATTCCAGGCAATAAAGGGGGATAAAGACTGGTCGTGAAAGTCGTCTCGCTTTCCAACATTCATATTTAAACCGAAGTTGTAACCGTTTCGGAAATCCTTTTGGAAACCGCCAAAGTAGCCGTCGTGGAAGAAAGTTCCGTCAAGGCGGTTGTAGGAATCTGAGCCGAGGTACAAACTCGTATGTTCCACTTGACCTTTTGGGTGCAGGTCGTCGCGAAACAGAGTGAATCCCACACCTTTCACGTTGGTCTCGGTCACTAAACCCAACGGGTTACCAAAATTCGAGCTGGTTTGGCTAAAGAAAGCTCTGCCTCCAAGCTGTCCCAGGCCAGAGTTACTTCGCACTTGGGCGTACATGTTGTTCCCTTTCGTTCCGTCATCCAAATTTGATTCAGTGATGTTGGCAAAGAAGTTTGTTTTTCGTAGGCCATTGGACCAACCGTAAGTTCCTCTTGCTTGGAGTACTTGACCACCGATTCCGTGTTGGTGGCTACTCATATAGGTGCCGCCAAACCCGGCGTACTGCCCCAATTCGTGATCAAACGTTGCAATGTCGGCATATTGATTTGTGCCAGATTGGCTCGCTGTCGAGAGGAATCCAAGCGAGGTTGCACCTTGCTTTCCCGTTACTTTAAGGCCGAAATCGACATCGGGAATTCGCTGAGAATAGAATAAATACTGATCGTCGAGAAATCCTCCATTTTCGGCGAAGAATGGACGTCGATCGGGAACAAATTTCTCGGTATACGAGAAGCTGACATCTTGAACCGCACCTTCGACCGTGGCAAAGTCTGGCTTTATAGTCGCAAGGCCGGTCAGAGTCGTCGAAAGAGGATATTTGACATCGAGCCCGAATCGGCTTGACGCTCCACTTCCTCCGGTCGAGAGCATGTAAGGAGAAATGATTGGTTTGGGGGCAATGTAGGACGGATTCAGTCCATCAAAATTTGACAAGTACGGCGCGATGTTTCCGCCATTTCCTTCGAGTGGCACGTACGGCCACGTCATAAATGAAGACTCCGAAGCCTTTTTGCGCGCCACAAACATACCGAATTGATGGGCGCCCTTTGGATATTTCAGCAGGGAAAATGGGATTTCGATCTCCACTATCCATCCGTCAGCGGTTCGTTTAGCGACGGCTTTCCAATCGCCTTGCCATGCTTGATTGTCGGCAGACCCGCCTTCAATATTCTGCAATTGTGTTCCTCGTGCGTTCACCCAAAACTCGCTTGCGTTCCGCTTGCTGTCTTGACTGTCGA
>JAYVXG010000252.1:0-6606 GCA_043785475.1 Armatimonadota bacterium | reverse complement strand
AACAAGTTTTGGTTATATTTGCGGAGGACCAGCGTACTTTCTTCTTGGTCGGCAGGGTCGATAATTTTTCCCGACCAAAGCACATTGTCGCTGAGGATTAGTCCGCCCGGACGGACAAGTTTGAGGCATCGCTCATAGTAATTGGGCATGTTTGGCTTGTCGGGATCGATGAAGGCGATATCGAACGGTTCGGAATTGGTTTCTAACAGTTGGTCGAGGGTATCAAGTGCAGGGGCGATTCGCAGGTCAATATTGAATCCGTAACCGGCCTCGGCCCAATACTTTTTGCCCACATTAGTAAATTCTTCGCTAATGTCGCAGGCAACAACTTGGCAGTCATCGCCCATTGCCTGGGCCATCGCGAGCGTGCTGTAGCCCGTGAAGACGCCGATCTCGAGGTATCGCTTTGCTCCCACTGCCTTGGCCAGAAATCCCATAAACTGGCCCTGATCAGGACTGATCTGATACATAGCCTCGGGCATTGCCGAAGTTTCCTCTCTCAACCGCCTGAGAATATCATTTTCCTTGAGGGTCACCGATTCGATGTAGGTTTGCAGTTCGGGGGCGATGAAAGATTTTGCCATGCATATTGTTTTACTTTGATTGACGATCAAATTGCTGTTGACAATTATGTTACTGTTTGGTAACATATCAAAATGGAAGATTCAGCCGTTTGGAAAGCATTGGCTGATGATACACGCCGCTCGATGCTTGACAGCCTTCGCCAGCGCCCGTCGACCACCGGCGAATTGTGCGAGAAATTCCCACATCTCGATCGGTGTACGGTCATGAAACACATCTGCGTCCTCGAGAATTCGAATCTCATCACGTTTCGACGTGAAGGACGCAACCGGCTGAACTTCCTCAACCCGGTCGAGCTTCAAAAGGTTCACGAGCGCTGGCTCTCGAGCTACACGGCTCAGGCTTCCCAGCGGATATTGGACCTGAAAAGGCTTGCCGAGGAGAATTCGCCCGAAGCCTGTATTATTGATACCAACGGGGCTCGAGCACGGCAGCCCTGAACTCCGAGTTGGACCACGCGTACTTGCTTGCCAAATCTTTCCATCGCGGATCGCTCCAACCATTGAGAAGATTGATTGCTGCGCATGCCTCGTTCTCGTTCTTTGATGTGCCGCTTATAGCCGCCGCATCTACGAATCGACCGCGGTATGACTTCTTGCGAATCGGCAGGAGGTTCCAATAGACCTCACCCGCTAACACACCGCCCTTCTTCGTGACCTCGATCAAGTGAACAACATCGGCTTTGTTTGACGAACGCCCATAACGAAGGTCGGAACTTAACTGTCTTGCCATAAGCGTGCACTGCTTGAGTTCTTCTGGATCGACACCTAGCCCTTTCACCCATTCACATGCATTTGCGGTATGTGAAACGACGCGGCCGTCGCGATCGAGGCAAGGATAACACGGCTCCCCACAGAACTATGCGCTTCTTCATGGTCTGGATGATGTTCCTGGTTCATGCCCACGCGAACCTAGCCAGTTTGCGGTTGTGGCACTGATACGTGAAGGGAGGAACGACCGCAGCTTATCAGTGTGAGCTTGGATTTTACACGGATAAACTCGGGCACCCTCATCGGAATTTGGTCCAATCCACCGTGTATCCGGGGCACTCCGCTCGAGTAAATAAAAACGGACTCTCCGAAAATCGGAGAGTCCGTCGAAAGTGAATCGAACGAGAGTGAGTTCTCAGCGCTTAACGAACTGGAAGCCACGTCGTGCTTTCTTGCGACCGTACTTCTTTCGTTCCTTAACTCGCGAGTCTCGCGTCATATAACCTTCGGCTCGGAGATCCTTTTTGAAATCCTCGTCGATGGTGATAAGCGCTCGTGAGATGCCAAGTCGAACTGCCCCAGCCTGACCGGAGATTCCTCCGCCCTTGGTGGTTGCGACGACATCGTACTTTGCTTCGAGACCGAGGTGAACCAATGGGCTCTTAACCAAGATTTCGAGAACAGGACGACCGAGATACGCTCGGAATTCCTTGCCGTTGATAGTGATGTTGCCTTCGCCTGGCTTGAGCCAAACTCTTGCAATGGCGCACTTGCGTCGCCCGGTTCCATAGTTTTGCTTAACTGCCATGCTTATTTGCCGTCCTTCTTAATGTTGTAGGGTTGAGGATTCTGAGCTTCGTGGGGATGCTCGGTTCCTGGATAAACTTTGCACTTCTTGAAAAGGGCTTTGCCAAGCTTCGTCTTGGGGCACATTCCCCAGATTGCTTTGGAGACAAGCTTCGCCGGATCAAGCTCAAGCATTTCGCCACGGGCGACGTTCTTGAGTCCACCGGGCCAGCCTGAGTGCCAATAAATGAGCTCGTCCTTCTTGTTACCCGTCAAAACGGCTTGGGACGCATTGATGACAATGACAAAATCTCCGCAATCTTGATTGTATTCGAAGGTTGGTTTGTTTTTACCACGAAGAAGCTGTGCGACTTGTCCAGCGAGACGGCCTACGGGCATGCCAGCGGCATCCACGATGTACCAATTTCGCTCGATAGAGTCACCCTTGTTGGTGAATGTTCGATTCATTTTCTTTTCCTTTTTCCTATTCTAAATTTGATTCTTGATTAAAGCTATTCGATGACTCTCGATTGTCCCGCGGAGTTCTCCCGTATCGGATCTTCATTAAACAAAGACCCTTTGCCGGAAGTACCACTGGCCATTGGTACTTGAGCCGCTCCTCTGGTTGGAGGAGTCTACTGACCTCTACGACGTCTCGGTATCCGCGCCCTACTTCGAGGATCGCGCCCGCCATTCTTCGCATCATTCCGCGGAGAAAAGCAGTACCGACTACGTCCACCCACACCTCATCTCGAACTTGCCGAACACCAACCGAGAACATCGTTCTGGTGGTATTCATTACAAAGGACTCCAGTTCCTCTGTATAGGCTCGGAAATCGTGCTCACCAACAAGCGCGCTTGCTGCTCGATTCATCAATTCCAAATCAAGTTCCCTTCCGTAACGGAAAGCGAACCTTTCCTTCATTGGGTTTCTTGGTCCAACGAGGATTCGGTATCGATAACATCGGTCAATGACGGAAAACCGCGAATGGAAGTCATCGCGCACTCTTTGGGACTTCATGACGGCTACGTCAGATGGAAGTGCCCGGTTGAGTGCAAACGCCCACCTTTCGGGTGGCATTGCAATGTCGCTATCAAAATGGCAAACTTGCCCTTTCGCGTGCGCTCCTCCGTCGGTTCTACTCGCTCCGGTGATCTCAATTTCTTCGCCCGAGACACGGCGAACAGCTTCTTTCAATGTGCAGTGGACAGTCCTTTGTCCTTTGTTTTGCGCCCATCCCTTAAAATCCGTTCCATCGTAGGCAACGGTGAGTTTGATTCGCATCACAAAAAATCCCACCTCTTGGTGGGATAAATCTTAAACGAGCTCGAGAACGGCGGTTTGCGCGGCGTCGCCTCGGCGGTTACCAGTCTTAATAAGACGGGTGCAACCACCGTTGCGATCTTTGAACCGTGGGCCGATGTTATCGAACAAGTGCTGGACGAGGTCTTCACCGGAAAGCTTATTGAATTGGATTTTGATTTGAGTCGTTTCCAATGCCGTCTTTCCAGCGGTGACTTTACCGCTCACAAGGTTGCTTGAGCTGTGACCAACAAGAATTTTTCTTGCTCGTCTTCGGGCTTCAAGTCCATCCTCATGTTGAGTAAGGGTAATGAGCTTCTCGACCATTCGTTGAAGCTCTTTAGCACGGCCGAATGTTGTTCGGACGTACCCATGTCGTATGAACTGACGAGATAAATTCGTCAGGAGGTGCATCCGCTGATCGGACGGCAGGCCAAGTTTACGGTGGTCTACTTTATGTCTCATCTTATTTCCTTAAAAGTCGTCGTCGTCATCGTCGAGAAGGTCGATTGAACGGTAGCCACCCTTCGATGGTTTCAATTCAAGGCCATGCTCTTGAAGCTTGTCACGAACCTCAAGCAGAGATTTCTTGCCGAAGCCTCTGATCGCAGTGAGGTCTGCTTCGCTGACGAGAGCGAGAGCACGCAGATTAAGAATTCCTGCACGTCGAAGACAGTTAAAGGTTCTCTGTGAGAAATCGAGTTCCTCGATCTTCACATCAGGAACGTTCTTGAGGATCTCGTCTGTGCTTTGCTCTTCGGTTCCAATTTCAGCTTGGAAGCCAGCAGCGCCGAGATCGAAGAAAATTCGGAAGTATTTGTCAAGAATATGAGCGGACTGCGAAAGAGCGTCATTTGGAGCGATGGCACCACTGGTTTCGATTTCGATGACCAGTCTTTCGTAGTCGGTTCGGGTTCCTACACGAGTCGCTTCGACCAAATAATTCACTTTTCGGATTGGCGTAAATTGCGCACCGACAGGAAGAAGTCCGATGACTCCTTTATATCGCTCTTGCTTGTCAGGAAGCAGGTAACCAACTCCCCAATTCACAAAGAGCTCCATGCTCAAAGTTGCCTTAGGGTCGCTAATCGTTGCGATGTAACATTCTGGGTTGACCACTTCGACGCCTTCAGGGCAAACAATGTCTGCTCCAGTGACGATTCCAGGGCCGTTTGCTTCGAGCTTGAGAACGACTTCGTCGATTGGCTCGTCGCTGACAACTTTCACTGCAACATCTTTCAAGTTGAGAATGAGTTGAGTGGTGTCTTCTTTCACTCCCGGAATTGGAGCGAACTCATGAAACACTTTGTCAATTCGAATTGCACTGACTGCAGCGCCTTGAATGGAGCTGAGCAAGACTCTTCGGATTGCGTTTCCGATGGTTTGACCGTATCCTCTTTCGAGCGGCTCTAGGACAAATTTTCCGTAATCGTTGGAGACTTGGAGGGTTGAAATTGCGGGCATTCTGTTTTCGTTTTCTCCTTAATTAAACTCTTCGTCGCTTTGGCGGTCGGCAACCGTTGTGCGGAAGCGGAGTGACATCGACGACGTGAGTGATTTCGAGACCGCTAGCAGCGAGTGCTCTCATTGCGGTTTCACGGCCTGATCCTGGTCCTCGGATCTGGATGGATATCTGCTTCAGACCATGCTCTTGGGCGAGCCTTGACGCTTTGTCGGCGGCGACCTGCGCTGCAAATGGCGTTCCTTTTCGGCTTCCCTTAAAGTTAACGTTTCCTGCGCTTGCCCAGCTAATCGTATTGCCGTTCACATCGGCGATCGTAACAATTGTGTTGTTGAAGGACGCGTGAACGTGCGCCACACCGATTGCGATGTTTTTCTTCTCTTTCTGCTTTCCTTTCGTAGTGGTTTTTCTTGCCATGGGTGCCTTTGCTCCGGCGCGATGCCGGAGCGATCAAATCTACTTCTTCGCCTTCTTCTTTCCGGCAACGGTCTTTGCCTTACCCTTTCGAGTCCGTGCATTGCTTCGAGTCCGTTGTCCTCGAGTTGGGAGGCCACGTGAATGGCGGATACCGCGGAAACATCGAATTTCCATCAACCGACGAATGTTGGTTTGGACTTCCCGACGCAGATCTCCCTCAACTTGATAATCAGCATCCAAGATTTCACGGATTCGCTGAATCTCGTTCTCATCAAGTTCTTTGATTTTCTTACGTGGGTCAATCTTTGCTTTCTCAAGCAATTCGATGACGTTATGCTTCCCGATTCCGTACAGCACTGGAAGTGCATACTGAACCATTTTTTCTCTCGGAAGATCGATACCTGCAATACGTGCCATAAATTCTATTAACCTTGTCGTTGCTTATGCTTTGGGACACTGCAGATCACGCGCACAACACCGTTGCGCTTAATGATCTTGCATTTGTCGCAGATCTTTTTTACACTTGCTCTTACTTTCATGATCTGTTTTTCCTAATTCGCCCGTCTGTAAAGACAATCTGACTTCACTATTGATGGGAACGAAAGCACACGCAGAACGTCGCTGACGCAACTGTAAATGATACTCAACGTCTGAATCGTTTTGCAACCCTCAAACGTCTCAGTTTGCTTCCACTCCGGTCTTTCCACCAAATCATGGGACCAACGGAAGCCAACAGTGTACTCCTCTTAACCTGTCATGATGGCTGGTTTGGGAAATCCTGTCAACTACACGACTGCAAGTTGAGACTCTAAATTCACTTTGCTTGCGGCTTGAGGCTAGTAGCTTCGGAGCTTACTAGTTTCGGTGTCGATATGTGATTCGACCCATCGTGAGGTCATACGGACTTACTTCGACCTTTACTCGGTCGCCAGGGAGAATTCGAATGTAGTGCATCCTCATCTTTCCGCTGACATGCGCAAGCACTTCTAGATCGCCTTCGTCAAGCTTCACGCGAAACCTCGCATTTGGTAAGTTTTCGAGGATCGTGCCATCCAGCTCAATGCCCTTCTCCTTTCCAGATTGATCTCCCGTTTTTTGCTTAAAGTGCCTTCGTCGCGCCATGAAAGTTCAGTTTACCAAGGTTAGAGCCACCTGAAAATTGCGAAGCGACCATAATTGAGCCAGGAATGAAGCCGGATGTGATTGTAGTTGGGGCTGGCGCGGCGGGAATCATCGCTGCGTGGCGAGCCGCATCGCTCGGCGCAAAAGTCGTTCTTCTTGAGAAAACCGCGCGCATCGGGACCAAGATACTCATTTCCGGCGGAGGCAAATGCAATATATGCCAC
>JAYVXG010000251.1:0-6607 GCA_043785475.1 Armatimonadota bacterium | reverse complement strand
GACACAGACTTAGGTTCAAGATAGATTACCTATAGATACTTTTTGGCATGCAATCGAAAAAAAGTGCAAATATATTCCCATATTTGAATAACCATATCATATAATGATTTTGAGCTTGGTTTAACACTCGTATTGAGGGGCGAACCAGGTAGCAATTATCACTTCATCATTCGAAGGAGAAATATGAAAACTCGAAGCAGAGCGTTTACTCTCATTGAACTTCTCGTCGTTATTGCGATTATCGCGATTTTGGCAGCCATATTGTTCCCTGTCTTTGCGCAAGCAAAGGTCGCAGCGAAAAAAGCGTCTTGCCTTTCAAACCTAAAACAGCACGCTCTTGCCTACATCATGTATGCAACCGACGTTGACGACATGGCAACTCGTCAGGGCGTTGATGCTGGGGGCTGGATTTATTGGTTCGCTGGATCTGGAAAAACTCTTGGGTTTATGGATCCAACGGAATATCCAAACTGGGGCCGAGAAACGTACCCTTACGTCAAGAACTTGCAAATGTACGTCAGCCCTGGCGCACCAAAGGACCGAGACCCGAACTACGGGTGGACAGACACTTCGGGCGCAGGAAACGGTAGCTATGCCGCAAACGGTGGTGCATTAGGAGTCAGCTTGACTTCATTTAGCGACCCAGCAAATACAATTTATTTGCAAAGCAAAAATTCAACAACTCGAGAAGCGATTGTCCAACCAACGCCCCTGTACCCACTGGGCCTCCCTTACATAGCTAATGGCATTGACATTAGTTGGGTCGGCGCAACGTTCGGCAAGGGTGGAAATTATGCATGGTGCGACGGACACGCAAAGAACAAGCCTCGAACCGGAATCCAATTCCGAAACTTCGGAATTTACGGAACGGTTCACTGTTTCCGACCCGCCTGTGTAGACGTAGCGAACACCCATGGTCTGACAGATCCATTGCTCAATGGCAACTTCTGGGACACTTGGGGAACGGTTGACGTTGGTCTAATCTAACCAAGAAACTGACGCAAAACATCTGGGCCCCTTATTTTCGAATGAGGGGCCTTTATTACAAATGAAAAAAACTATGAAAAAATCAATGAGCAAAAGAACCTGGTTCTGCCTCATCACTCTTTCGATTTCCCTGGCGACATTTGTGGTCGGCTGTAGCAACCCAGACGGTGAAGGTCTTACAGACCAGCAAAAAATTGACGGTTCGAAGAAGGCTCGTCAGCAACAGATGGGTGGGGAAAAGCCTGCGAACCCAACGTCTCGAGATTCTTTGCCCGGGCAAAATCAACCTTAACCGCGCTTTTAGCTAAAATAAAGTGCGTTCATGAGACATCTCATGGACGCACTCTTGATGAATCATGCCACCTTCCATTCAAATCTTATCTGACGAACCATACGGCACAATTTCGCCGCGTCTATACGGCCATTTCGCTGAACACCTTGGCCGATGCTGTTACGACGGATTATTCGTCGGCAAGATTTCTTCGATTCCTAATGTCGGCGGGTTTCGAACCGATGTTATCGAAGCTCTTCGCGAAATGCCGACTCCGTTATTGCGATGGCCAGGTGGCTGTTACGCCGATCATTATCATTGGAAGGACGGCATTGGTGGCGACCGACCAGTTCGTCTTGGCTTGTCGTGCGGACTGAAGTCATTGGACTCCAATGAACTCGGCACTGACGAATTCTTAAGTCTTTGTGAACTGATTGGCGCGGAACCGTACCTGGCTGGCAACGTAGGCTCAGGCTCGCCCGAAGAGCTGTGCCACTGGGTCGAATACTGCAATTGTGACTTACCGACCACGTTGGGCAAACAACGCGAATCTAACGGACGGAAACAGCCATGGAATGTAAAGCTGTGGGGAGTTGGCAATGAGAACTGGGGCTGCGGTGGAAACTACGACCCCGAAAGCTACGCCCTCGAATATCGCCGGTATTCACTGATGGTTCAACACGTCGATCCTTCGGTCGAACTCGTCGCCTGTGGGCACGATACCGATTGGAACAAGCGGTGCATCGACAAGCTGCGCAACCATATGAACTATGTGGATCATTATTCGATCCATCGATACTGGATCAACGGCGGCCACGGCGTCGACTTCTCCGAGGCGGACTACTACGCATTGCTCGACGAAGCCGAACAAACCGAAGATTTCATCACCGAAACGCGAGCCTTTCTCGAAGAAGCCACCGGTGGTCGCAAGAAGGTTGGAATTGCTCTCGACGAATGGGGGGTTTGGCACCCCGAGGCCAGAACTTGGGGACCCGGGCCGACCGCTAAAGGCATTGACGATTACAGTCAGGCGGGAACTATGCGAGACGCAATCGCGACCGCCGTGGGTCTCGAAGTCTTCCATCGCCAATGCGATTCGCTTTCAATGGCGAACCTCGCTCAGATCGTGAACGTGCTGCACGCTCCGATCATGACGGATCACGAGGGCGGCATGTGGGTCACACCAACCTACTATGTCCTCCAAATGCATCAATGCCACATTGCCGCTAAGGCATACCGGGTCGAAGTGACGGGAGGAGCATCGTTGCCATGTGGTAATCCAGCGATCAGCGCAACCGCTTCGAGCGGTGGATTAACGATCACCAATCGGCACATTTCTGAGACGATTGAAGTTGAAATACCCTCTCAATTTACGAAAGGTACTCTCCTTACGTCAGAAAGTCCGAGATCGCAAAACTCGGCAACCTCTAGCCCGATTCAGCCGAAATCCATCACAATCGCGAATGGACGGGTCCTGCTTCCACCTCATTCAATGGCGACCCTTCATTAGGATTTATCCAGACTCTAAACCAATCCATTCTCGAATCAACTAAACTCTAAACTGAAATTATGAAGCGCGTTACTCTTGGTGTCATCATCGGCAATCGGGGATTCTTCCCGACTCATCTTTGCGAATCGGGCCGAAAAACGATTCTCAAGGTCCTCGAAGACCAAGGTTTTGATGTGGTCATTCTGCCCGAATCAGCTCGCCAGTCGGGCACGGTTGAGTCCATCGGCGATGCTCGGGCCTGTGCCGACCTCTTCAAAAAGAACCGAGAAAAGATTGACGGAATCTTGATCACGCTTCCCAACTTCGGCGAAGAAACCGGCATCGTGAACGCGGTCAAGTTTTCGGATCTCAATGTCCCGATCTTAGTTCATGCGTTCGGCGACGATGCCAAGCGAATGACCATCGCCGATCGCCGCGACAGCTTCTGCGGCAAGATGTCGACCTGCAATAACCTGCGTCAGTACGGATTCAAATTCACCCTCACTGAGCTACATACCGTTGATCCGACCAATGCGTCGTTTACGCAAGATCTCCAGAAGTTTGCCGCCGTTTGCCGAGTGGTTAAAGGTCTGCGAACCGCGCGAATTGGTGCAATCGGTGCCCGACCTGGTGCCTTCAACACGGTTCGATATAGCGAAAAGCTGTTCGAGAACGCGGGAATTTCCGTTGCGACCCTCGACCTTTCCGAGGTTCTTGGATGGGCGAACAAGCTCACCAGCGGCGACAAGGTCGTCAAAGAAAAACTCGCCGCAATTCAGGCTTACACGGAGACCAAGGGAATCCCAACCGAGAGCCTCGATAAGATGGCTCGCCTTGGAGCGGCGATCGACACGTGGAGCAAGGACAACGAAATTGACGCCACGGCAATCCAATGCTGGACCTCGCTCGAAGAGTTCTACGGCGTCGTGCCATGTACCATCATGTCTATGATGTCAGACACGCTCCGCTCTAGTGCCTGCGAAACTGACGTCGCGGGAACCGTTTCGATGTATGCAATGCAACTGGCATCTGGTCAGCCGTCCGCGTTGCTCGACTGGAACAATAACTACGGCGGAGACCCGGATAAGGCGGTCGTCTTCCACTGCTCGAATCTTCCAAAATCTGTTTTTGCCGATCAAAAAATGGACTTTCAGGAGATCATTGCGGGAGCCGTCGGCAAGGAGAACACGTACGGAACAATTGTCGGTCGAATGAAGACTGGCGTCTTTACATACTGCCGAGTTTCCACCGATGACGCGTTTGGAGAAATACAGGCGTACGTTGGTCAAGGACAACTTACGAACGATGTTCTCAACACGTTTGGTGGTTTCGGCGTCGTGAAAATCGATCGAATGCAAGACCTGCTCAAGTTTATATGTAATAACGGATTCGAGCATCATGTTGCCTTCAACCTCAGCGAAATTGCCTCATCGGTCGAAGAAGCGATGAGCAATTACCTTGGTTGGAATGTTTACAATCATGGCTAAGCAATATACCCTCGGAGTCGACTACGGAACCAATAGCGTACGCGCGCTCATCGTTGATGTAACCAACGGCGACGAGATTGGCACTAGCGTCTGGAACTACGAAACCGGCAACCATGGGGTGCATCAAGACGACCGCGATGTCCATTTGGCCCGCCAGAACCCCGCCGATTATCAAAAGGGCTTCTTCGCGGCGGTCAAAGGATCTATCGCCGATGCCCAAAGCCTCTCAGGATTCGAAACTTCTCAAATTATCGGGATCGGTGTTGACACCACCGGCTCGACCCCAATCCCGGTAGACAAGGACGGAATCGCACTCGCCCTCAAACCCGAATTCAAAGGCAATCTCCACGCCATGGCTTGGCTGTGGAAAGACCACACCGGCTACGCCGAAGCCGCCGAGATAACCGACAAAGCCAAATCATTTCCGTACCTGAAGAAATGTGGCGGAACCTATTCATCCGAGTGGTTTTGGTCAAAAATCCTCCGCTGTAAGCGCGTCGCGCCCGAAGTTTTTGCCTCCGCCCACTCCTGGGTTGAAATGCAGGACTACATTCCGGGATGGCTCGTAGGAAAATCGAACCCCACGGAAGTCCCTCGCGGTATCTGCGCGGCCGGGCACAAGGCGATGTTCCACACCGAGTGGGGCGGACTTCCTTCCAAAGAATTTCTCAAGCTATTGGATCCCGATCTGGCCGACCTGAGAGATCGCCTCTATGATACGACGATGACGGCTGACCAGATCGCGGGACAACTCCTGCCCGAGATTGCCGACAAGACCGGTCTCGTCTCCGGAATTCCCGTGTCAGTTGGCGCGTTCGACGCGCACCTCGGCGCCGTCGGAAGCGGAATTCGCGAAGGAACGCTGGTCAAGATTATGGGTACCAGCACGTGCGACATCATGATCGGCGGGGCTGACACGCCCGATATTCCGGGCGTCTGCGGCATCGTTCCTGGCTCGGTGGTCCCAGGCTTTATGGGAATCGAAGCGGGCCAATCGGCCGTTGGTGACCTTTTTAATTGGTGCGTCGATAAACTTGGAAAAGGGAGCCATGAAGAGCTAACCAAGGAAGCAGAAAAGCTGAAACCCGGCGAAAGTGGCCTCATCGCCCTCGACTGGAATAACGGGAATCGAACGATTTTGGTCAACCCTCAACTAACCGGACTGATCCTTGGCCAGACTCTCCATACCTCAACCGGAGAGATTTACCGAACTCTTATCGAAGCAACCGCGTTCGGCTCGCGAAAAATCATCGAGCGTATCGAAGAGTATGGCGTTCCTGTCAAGGAAGTCGTCGTCTGCGGGGGAATTGGCGAAAAGAGTCCGCTTGCCATGCAAATCTACTCCGACATCTTGGGACGGCCGATCAAGATAAGTCGCTCCGCACAAACCTGTGCGCTCGGCTCCGCCATCGCGGCCTCGGTCGCAGCCGGCGCCCACAAAACCGTACTTGAAGCCGCCGACGCAATGACCGGCTACAAAGACACCGATTACAAACCAAACAAAAACGCAGTAAAGGTCTACGACCGACTATACGCTCTCTACACCGCCCTCCACGACTCGTTCGGAATCAAAGGGACCACAAACGACCTCAGCCAAGTCATGAAAGAACTTCTCGAAATAAGAAGGGAGGTGGTCGAGTGAGCCTCCAAGTCCTCCGCGAGCAAGTCTGCTGGGCGAATCAAATGTTGCCCAAGACTGGACTGGTGACGATGCATTCCGGCAACGTCAGCGGCTATGACCCCGAATCGGGCAAGGTCGTGATTAAGCCAAGCGGCATGGATTACGAAGCCATCACTCCCGACAATCTGGTGGAAATCGACCTCAAATCTGGGGATATAAATCCCGGCCAGGCCAAGCCGAGCGTCGATTTACCCCACCACCTATACCTGTATCGCCACGACCCAGAGGTGAGGTCGGTCGTCCACACTCACAGCAACCACGCCACCGCATTTTCCGCGTGCCAAAAACCGATCCCGTGTGTGCTCACCGCCGTCTCCGACGAATTCGGGGGCGAAATCCCCTGCACGCCGTATATCGATAACGAGTTCGACCACATCGGCGAAGCAATCATGGAATTCCGCAAACGAGGCCCTGCAATCCTCCTCGGAAACCATGGCGTCTTCACCTGGGGGCCAAGCGTCGCAAGTGCCCTAAAAGCCGCCGTCATGGTCGAGGATGTCGCAAAAACCGTCCACCTCGCCACCCAACTCGGGATGGTCATCCCGATCGAACAAAAGGAAGTCGATAAGTGGTGGAACCGGTATCACACCACCTACGGCCAATAGCTATCTTGAGGGTGGTACTGGTACGCGAAGGGAGGGACGAGCGAAGCTTACCAGTGGATGAAGTGTGGCCAGAGTCAACACTGATAA
>JAYVXG010000250.1:0-6614 GCA_043785475.1 Armatimonadota bacterium | reverse complement strand
AACTAGGATGGGATGCTCAACTGGATTTTCTCTCTGGGTTGGGGGCAAAGAGGCTTTATTCCTGCTACCTCTGAGGCAACGGGATCCTTTCGACAGGCTGGTTGCCTCAGTACTGAGGGGTGCGATTGAATTCTAACTTCCCCAGCAGAGGTGCTGAGGCTAAGAAAAGTCTTTGCTTCTCTAGCATCAGCATCCAACCTTCTTTAGCCTCAGCACCTCCGGTAACTAGGCCGAGCTTTTTCCTCGTCTTCAGTACTGAGGCAACGGGAGACGCCGTACTGAGGGATTCGATTGAATTCTGACTTCCCCAGCAGAGGTGCTGAGGCTAAGAAAAGTCTTTGCTTCTTTAGCCTCAGCACCTCCGGTATCTAGGCAGAGCTTTCTCCTCGTCCTCAGTACTGAGGCAACGGGAGACGCCGTAGTGAGGGATGCGATTGAATTCTGATTTCCCAAGCAGAGGTGCTGAGGCTAGAGTGACCGACAGACTGGTTGCCTCAGTACTGACGGATGCGATTGAATTCTGATTTCCCAAGCCGAGGTGCTGAGGCTAAGAAAAGACTTTGCTTCTCTAGCCTCAGCATCCAACCTTCTTTAACCTAAGCCTCCAACCTTCTTTAGCCTCAGCACCTCCGGTAACTAGGCCGAGTTTTTTCCTCGTCCTCAGTACTGAGGCAACGGGAGACGCCGTACTGAGGGGTGCGATCTGATTCTGATTTCCCCAGCAGAGGTGCTGAAACTCGGGCTTCCGACAGACTTGTTGCCTCAGTACTGAGGGGTGCGATCTGATTCTGACTTCCCAAGCCGAGGTGCTGAGGCTAAGAAAAGTCTTTGCTTCTTTAGCCTGGGCCCCCAACCTCTTTAGCCTCAGCACCTCCGGTAACTAGGCAGAGCTTTGTCCTGGTCCTTAGTACTGAGGCAACGGGATCCTTTCTTTAGCCTCAGCACCACCGGTAACTGGGCAGCGTTTTGTCCTGGTCCTCAGTACTGAGGCAACGTGATCCGCCGTACTGAGGCAACGGGATTCTTTCTTTAGCCTCAGCACCTCCGGTAACTAGGCCGAGCTTTGCCCTCGTCCTCAGTACTGAGGCACCGGGATCCTTTCTTTAGCCTCAGCACCTCCGGTAACTAGGCCGAGCTTTCTCCTCGTCCTCAGTACTGAGGCAACAGGTTTCTCTACAAATCGCCAGGCTTGACGCCCCGCCGATAACCGCCAAAGCCAAACTTGCTCGGCCGGTAATCCCCCATCAACTCCACATTAGTAGCCGCCGGTACTACCAAGCCAGCCCCCCAAAACACGCTATTCACGATCAACCGGCGATACCCCGGATTCAAAAAATCCGTCGCCGCCCCCATCGTCGTCGTCAAAATCCTATTCGTTCTCCCGGCCGAGTTCATCGGCTCACGAACCCAAACAATCGGCATCATCGGACGGTTCAATAATTGTTCGGAACCCGAAGCAGTGAGCTTCAGACCACTCGCCGCCTCATCGCCCACTTCCATGCCCGAAACCACTTCGCCACGAACCAAAATGTTCGCGTCCGCCGGCGGGGCCGCCTCGTAAACGTCGGTGGTGCCAAAAACCCCCTCAACGCCACCCAACACCGGGTGAGAACCAATGAGGTGCGCCCGCGTGGCCTGCAAGCCGTGGTTGCCCCAATGGCTCACCCATGTCTCGCCCAGAACCTGCTTTCCAAACCCACCGAGCCACGATTTCGAATTCCAGCTGTACTCACGAAAAGGGCTCAAAGAATCAGCCGGATACTGAAAGGCGTGGGTCGAAGTTCTAATCGCGACGATCGGCTTCCCGGCCAAATAATAATCCACGAAGTGCTTCATCTCGCTATCTGGCCAGTGCCGAAAGCGGAGCATCATGATGCACAAATCAGCCCGCTCGAGAGTTTCTAACCCCGGTTGCCGAGTCTGGTTTTCCGGGTCGATCTCGCCCAGACTATTCTGAGAAAACAAAACCGTAGTCTCGAACCCGAACCGCTGAGAAAGCATCTTCGCCAGCTGAGGAAGCATCTCCTCCGACCGGTACTCCTCCTCGCCGGCCAACAAAACAACATGCTTGTGCCGACCCGGCCCCGGCCCGCCTGGATAATGTAAAACGACCGGCAAAGTCATGGCAAGCCCAACCAGCGCACCCAGCATCACTCCTCGCAGACCAAACGGAAGCCGACGAACGCACCATCCGAGAGCCACCAGCGGCTCTTCGGAATCTGAGGGTCAGATTCCTGCCAGCTCGGCGCCCATCGCTGTCGCGCACTCGGACTAACCTTCGCAACCGGGTCCAAAAACGTTGCCCCGCACAGAATTGGCTTGCCCGTGGAGTCTGTTGCCCACTCGCCCACATTGCCCAGCATGTCAAAAAGTCCGTAGCCGTTTGGCGCCTTGGTCGCCACCGGCATGGTGGTTTCGTCGGTGCAATTCGAAAAATTCCAAGACTGCTTCTCAATGTCCGCGGCACTAAGCTTCCACGGCTCCGCCGCCCCGCCTCGACAAGCCATGTCCCACTCGGCCTCGGTCGGCAGTCGGTACTTCTTACCCGTGACCGATGACAGCCAGCGGCAGTACATATCGGCGGAATCGAATGCAATACTGATCGCGGCGTACCCGCGGTGGCCCCAACCGTGGTCGGGTAAGTGATAGCTTCTACTCGGCCTGGCGATGGCGTCTGCCTTAAACGCAGTCTGATCGTACGGCTTCGATGGCGCCCCACTCGAAAGAAAAAGATCAAATGCTTCCCACGTGGTTTCGGTGGTGGCGATGTAAAATGGCTTAACCGTTTTCACTGATCCCGCCAACGACGTCGGACCACCTGGGATCGGAATCATTTTGATCTTGACCACCGAATTCGGCAAGGTCTCGACGAACGGTTCGGGCTTCACGGGCGTCTGATAATGAACCGTAAACGAAGCAGGGTAGGCAAACGAAGAGATGGAAAGGAAAACCAAAAGACCAGGGGCGGAAAGATTACGAAGATTCATGACGGTTTCGATGATTTTTTGTGCGGCAATTCCCAACGCTCAACCTTTACAGGAGCAAACGGAACTAATTCGTTTTACCTTAGTTGAGTACCACATGGGTATTGACGCGCGAATGGTGGTTTACGCTACGGACAAACAAGTGGTCGACAAAGCGTGCGAAGCCGCTTTCAAACGAATCGCTCAGCTCGACGACATCATGAGCGACTACCGCCCCAAAAGCGAGCTGATGCGCCTGTGTGGCCAGCCCAAAGGCACTTCGGTCAAGATTTCGGACGACCTGTACCGGGTGTTCGAACGAGCCCAGACGGTTTCCAGCCGCAGTGGCGGGGCGTTCGATATCACCGTCGGACCGCTGGTCAAACTTTGGCGACAGGCGAGAAAAGATGGCAAACTTCCCGACCCTGCCCTCATCGAGGCGGCCAAGAAGCTGGTTGGATACAAAAAGCTAACCCTGAACGCAAGGAACCACACCGCCACGCTGGCAATGGACGGAATGAAGCTCGACCTTGGAGGAATCGCAAAAGGGTACGCCGGTGACGAAGCCCTCAAGGTCCTAAGACAAAACGGAATCAAAAGCGCCCTCATCGAGATGGGTGGCGACCTGGTTCTGGGCGATGCCCCCCCAAAAACCAAAGGTTGGTCTGTTCGGGTTCCGAACGATCAATCCAAAGAACTGTTCCTGCACAACTGCGCCATCTCGTCGTCCGGCGACACCGAGCAGTTTGTCGTAATCGACGGCAAACGGTACTCGCACGTGGTGGATCCAAAAACCGGACAGGGGATTACCAAGCGACTTCAGGCGAGCATCATCGCGAAAGACGGATTCACAACCGACCCACTATCAACCGCCCTTACCCTTCTCGATGAGCGCGGAAGGGCAAGGCTGATGCGGTGGTACCCGTCCACGAAGACATTCATCAAGATTGCTTCCGAAGACGGGCCGAAGTAGGCGAGGATCAATACTCGCGGTCGGTAATGATTCCGGGCTGAGGAACCGGATACTTTCCGGTAGTCGCCAGTGGCATCAGCGGCGAATCCGATGTAAACGTCAACTTGTCGACCATCGGCGCAAACTCGTGCGGGTCATTCAAGATCTGATCGTACGTGATGACCTGCCCAGTGTGGGCCGCCATGCGTCCCATGCTGCACGTAAGGCTGGCCGCGACGCCCCGCTTGACCTCGTTGTGAGGCGTATTGTTCTTGATCGCTGCGACCAAAACTTCCCACTCGTTTTGATACGGATTGCTCTTGTCCGTCGAAATCCACTTGGGCGTACCCGTGAACTTCTGGTTGTCATAAATAGCGGAGGGGCCGCTACAGTCACCGGATCGAGCCGCGATCGCCGAACCCTTGGTGCCATGAACGTAGCTCGAAAATTGACCGTGCGCGCCTTCGATGCATCGACCGTCGAAGAAGAACTTGGTGCCGTCGGCGAACGTATACTCCACCGAGTAGTTGTCAAAATTCTGATCAACGAGGTCTTGCCCATCTCGAGTCTTGCGGTAGTGTCGTCCGCCCGAAGCCTGAGCACTCACCGGCCACGAATTCTTCATCCAAGAAAGGTGATCGATGTGGTGAATGTAAAAGTCGTTGAAGCAACCGCCCGAGGCCCAAATGAAGCTATGGAACCGGCGAATTTGGTATTCGAGGTGGCTCATATTATCTGGCTTCACCGTCGACTCAAAAGATGCAGCTGGCCCGTGCATTCGGTAGCCGCGCATGTAAAGAATCTCTCCAATATCGCCGTTATTAACTCGGTCGTGGAGTTGCTGAAGATTGACCGCGTGGCGAGACATGAGACCAACGCCAACCTTGAGGCCAGCGGCCGCCGCTTGGTCGGCAAGCTTGAGCATCCGTCTGCTGGTCGTGCCGTCGGTAGTCAGCGGCTTCTCCATAAAGACGTTCAGCTTCTTCGAGATCGCGTATTGGAAGTGGACCCATCGGAAGGCGGGAGGCGTGGTGAGAATAACAATGTCGCCGGGATTGAGGCAATCCATGGCCTGCTTGTAGGCGTCAAATCCGATGAATTGCTTATCCTTCGGAACATCCATCTTGCCCACGAAATTCTTATCCTTGACCAAATTGTCGTAGGTGGATGCCATCCGGTCGGTAAAAACGTCGGCCATCGCAACGAGCTTCAATTTTCCGGCTTTGGTGGCCATCGCGTTCGCTGCGGCCCCGCCGCCACGCCCGCCGCATCCGACGAGGGCAACCTGAATCGTCTCGTTACCGGAAATGTGGACGGATCCAAATCCCATTGTGGGAAGCATCGAACCAGCTACGAGCGTGCCGGTTGCCTGAAGAATCTGTCGTCGTGAAGGGTGCTTTAAGTTACCGAAATCCATGTTGATCTGACCTTTTTGGGAGAATTCATTTTTAACGATACCGCTTTGGGGCCGCTAACGCCCCACCCAACGCAAAAAAAAGCCCCGCATTCAGCAGGGCTTATATTTAAGTGGGCAGAATTAGCCGCCTTTCTTTGTTCGAACGCGGGTTTTAACGATCTTGTGAGAGCCATCAGGACCGTAACCAAGCCGGAATCCTGCAGGGATCTGCGCCAAAGCAGCCTGAAGCTCGGGGCTAAGGGCAACTCCGCCACGAGCCTTACGACCGCGCTTGCCTTTTCGGCCAGGGTTCAACTGAGCATAGGCATCTGCGGCCTCAGCGGTCTTTTCCATCGCCTTCAAAACTTTGCCTTCAACCTTGTAAAGCTCTGACGAAGCAACGAACGACAAGAACATATATTTCCCGTCGCTCAGCATGCGGACCTTGTGGGGAACCACAAATTTCTTTACTCCAAATCGAATAGTGAGAAGTCCTTCTCGTTCGTCAGCCTTGAACTTAAGACTGTTTTTTACTTTCTGTACACTGATACTCATCTTATTACTATCACGCCAAAAACTAGCGTTTGATTACAAAATTTTACCCTAAGACCCTAATATTGTCGATCAATCGGGTGGTTCCTAATTTTGCCGCGACTATCAGCGAGGCATTGTCATTAGCCTTGACTATCGGGTGCATCGTTTCCCGGTCTACAAGCTCAAAATAATCAACGGCAAACGAGTTTGCCGACAGATATTCTCGTTGATTCTTAAGCGTTTTTGAAGCAGAATCACCTGCATTTATTCTTGTTTTTGCTTCAACTAACGCCCGGTGCAAAAGCGGAGCAATCTCTTGCTCTTCGAGGGTCAAATACTCGTTCCGACTCGACTTTGCGAGGCCACTTTCTTCCCGAATAGTCTCGCAAATGATAATATTTATTGACATGAAAAGATCAGACACCGCCCGGCGGATTACAGCGCACTGCTGAAGGTCTTTCTCCCCAAAGTAAGCGTTTTTAGGGGACACAATGTTGAACAGTTTGGCGACCACGGTGGCAACTCCATCAAAGTGCCCCGGTCGGATTGCTCCCTCAAACAAATCGGTCACGTAAGGAACGTGGATAACCGATGAATGGTCACCGTAGATTTCTTTCTCATTAGGAGCAAAAATAAGATCCGCACCGGCGGCACTCGCCAACTCATAGTCGCGCTCAACGGGTCGCGGGTAAGAACTAAAATCTTCCCCTGGCCCAAACTGGGTCGGGTTTACAAAAATGCTCACTACCGTACGATCGTTCTCGGCTTT
>JAYVXG010000249.1:0-6619 GCA_043785475.1 Armatimonadota bacterium | reverse complement strand
GAAGAATCTCGTGAGTGGATTGAATGTTAGTGGTTTCTTTTTGGTTGAAAACTATCCAAGGGTCGCGCAAGGACTTGTCAGAAATGGGAGACTTAACTTCGGCAGTTGAATCAAACACGGCATAAAGGGAATAGTAGTCCTGGGTCGGAATTGGGTCAAATTTATGGTCGTGACACCGCGCACATGCAACGGTGAATCCCTGAAATCCACGCATAGTTACGTCGATTTGATCGTCGATAATATCGGGCCGATTGTTGATGAATCGACGTCCAACATTGAGAAATCCAAGCGCAGCTAAGGGAGTCTTATCGTCGCCATTTTGAACTTCGGGCAACGTATCTGCGGCAATTTGCTGCGTGATGAATTGATCGTAAGGGAGGTCACGATTGAAAGCATTGATCACCCAATCCCGGTAGGTGTAGGCATTCGGCATATTTCGATCTTCTTCGAAAACGTACCCTTTGGTATCGGCGTAGCGGGCCACGTCGAGCCAATGCCGTGCCCACCGTTCTCCATATTGGGGCGACGCCAAGAGTCGATCAACAACTTTTTCGTAAGAATCCGGGGATTTGTCGGCCGTGAACGCATCGACTTCGGCGGCACTCGGTGGGAGGCCTATCAGATCGTAGGTAACCCGTCGAATCAGTGTTCTGCGGTCTGCTTCAGCTGCCGGGGTTATTTTGGACTTCTCTAGTCTTGCCAATACAAAGGCATCAATTGGGTTCTTGAGCCATTTCTTGTTCATTACCGCGGGTATCTGCGGATTCCTTACGGGCTGGAGCGACCATAGCATTGGTTTTTCTCCTGACTTATCTTTCGGCCACGGGGCCCCCATTTTTATCCAAGTGTCTAGATTGGCGATTTCTTCGGGTTTGAGTTTCTTGCCGGGCGGCATTTTAAGCGAGCCCGTCTGGTGAACGGCTTTGAGGAGAATACTTTTGGTAGTATCGCTGGTGATAATCTTCTCCCCAGAGCTACCTCCTTTGAGAATTCCTGCCGCGGTGTCGAGCCGGAGCTCTCCATTTTGAGAGGATTTTCCGTGGCACGCCTGGCAGTTCTCAACCAAGACGGGACGGATTTTCGTTTCAAAAAACGTGGCTTGATCGGGAGTTAGGTCGGGCAATTGCTGGGCCTGAGGGATCGCTACCGCTACGCCAAAAATACTAAGACCGACCGCGACGGATGCTGCCGGCAATTGAGGACGTTTTTTCCATTCACTAAGAACTCGAGAACTCATCGCAATTAGCTTCAAGGAAAGCATAACACAGCCTGCGTCAATTTTATGGCTTTTGGCTTGACTCTCAGCTTGATTTCGAATACTCTGAAAGCAGAATTCGAAATGAAAAACTTGCTATCGGTCTTGTTAATTTTGTCCACGATTCCAAACCTGTTTGCTCAGGAGTCGGAGAACGCCCACCAAAGCTTGACTAGCCGCAAATATCATGAATATAGGCAAGCCATTACCGCGCCAAGCTACCACTTCGCCAAAATAAACGCCCTAGTCTCAAAAATCAAAGAGGACAAGGATGGAAATCTTCGGTTGCCAGAAAAAGCCTACAACGCTTTGTCCTTCGAAGAAAAATTCACGTACACCATGATCCACGGCGAAGATTCGTCCCAGAACTGCGATGCAATGATGTCGACGGTTAAGGAAGAGTCGAAAATCTTTGGCTACTTTCCCGATGCCTTCTCGGGAGGCAATATCGTCTGGAGCGACCGTCAACGAGATTTCTTGACTAAGAATCGAAGCAAGGTCGTATCGCTTTTGCGGGCAACCATCAAGCTCAGACAACGGGTTGGAGTCAATCTGAAGGATGCGATTCTGGAGATTAACGGAAAGGAACTGGTGCCAGACCTCATCGCGGCATATAACATCAAGAAAAAGGACCATGACATTCTGACCTTGCTGATGCTGATGATGAGAGAAGACAAATTTCCCGAATTCATCAAGTCGACATCGTTCACGAAGCTCTATGGCGAAAATTCCAACTACAAAGGCTACCTAGAAGCGACTCCCGCTAACCAGAAACTAATTATCGAACGGGCAATGACTTACTACAAATCGGGCAAGTAAGTGATCAAGGCTCTCATTTTGCTTGGCTCCGCCAAACCTCATTTTGTAAATATCAAAGCGGGAACCTATTGGGTTGGAAAAGCAGACCGCCTTGAAAGTCCGCGTCGAAAGGTCACGCTAAAGTCGTTCAGCCTGGCGATCTATGAGACCACCAACGAAGAATTTGCCTCGTTTATTGCGGCCACCCAATACAAGACTGACGCAGAGCGTTTGCACAATGCGATGGTCTTCGAACCGGGGCTCAAGGAGTTTCGATGGATCCATGACGAATCCGCGTATTGGCGGTTTCCGAACGGCAAGACTCGGGGCGGAATTGGGGACCGGATGAATCATCCGGTAACGTCGATCAGCTTTTACGATGCCCAGACATATTGCAAATGGGCCAAGGTTCGGCTTCCGACGCTGGATGAATGGGAAGTCGCATGTCGGGCTGGAACCAAGACCGATTACTTCTTTGGCGACGATCCCAATATGATCGGGAAGTTCGCCAATGTTTGGCATGGGCGTAACCATTTAAAGCCGGATATTTCGGACGGGTACATGGTCACTGCGCCCGTTGGTTCGTTTCAACCGAACCAATGGGGACTGTATGACATGTATGGAAACGTCTTTGAATTTTGCACCGGCCGACTTGCAAGCGACAAGAAAATCACCACCAAGCACTCGCGAGGCGGCTCGTGGTGGTGTAGCAAGAATTCTTGCTGTTTCTTCAATTCGGTCGATATTGGCTCGGTGAACGATCGAGCGTCATTTAGCAACCAAGGCTTCCGGGTTGTTCGATAACCGGCCCTCTGACGAGCGAATAGGCGCATTTCAAGGGCACCTCGTAGTCACTATGGTTCTGCCCTCAAAAATCGCTTGAAGAGAGTATCCTGAGTCTGGCGATGACTGATTTTTCTACAACTGGCAGCCCGTTCACGGTTTTGACCTTCATTGCGGCTCCAGCGTTGCTGACGAACGCTACCAGTGTCCTCGCGATGAGCACCACCACTCGTATGTTGCGGACGCGGGATTCGATGGGGCAACTGCTTCGTCGTTCGGAGGGCCATACATTATCAGGGGAAGCTGCTAGCCAAATGATTGCTCAGGTGAATCGAACCGAGAAGCAGGCCGGGCTCCTACTAGAGGCCCTTGCCTCAATTTACTTTGCCCTTGGTGGATTTTCTGGTTCAACATTGGTCACCTTGGTTGGGGCCGCAATGGCGGAATTTGGATTTAAACCCTGGCCGGCTTATCTGGGTGTAGGACTGGGTGCGTTTGGCGTGGTTTGCCTTATTGTGGGCAGCGTCAAACTGTTCCAAGCCACTCAACTCTCGATTACAAACATTCACGAAGAAGCAAAGTTGATTCGGACCCGGTACGCTCACGATCCGGCTGCTCTCGAAGAAGACCCGCCCGGAATCTAGTCGGGTAGATTCCAAATTTTTTTAGGGAGATTCTTTAGCCTCGACACTAAGGCTCTTAGGTTCACATTCCTGTCCTATTCGTAAGCATCGATGTATCGCATCACGAATTAATTGGCACTGTGACCTAGCCAAATTTAGCCCAGATTTGTTGAGAAAATATAGAACAAACATTTTAATGGGCCAATTGATGGCAATTTTTCTTGGCCGGGCAGGCGGGTCTACGCCTTGACAAGCTTTGCGGTCGGATCACGCCGAATCACAAGATTGGTCGCAACGCCAAACCAAATCATCATTAAGTTGAACCCGACGGCGTTACCAACTGAGACGGCTATCGCAGGGAAATTGGTGAAGAGCAATGGACCTGCGCTAATAATCAGGAGTAGCCCCCACAAGACGGCCGAAAGTATCGTCATGAACCGATTCCATGTTCCTGCTTTCGCCAGACAAATCGACCAAGCAATGGCCGCTAGGGTGTAGAAGAATGCCGCCCAATGGCTGGTCAACCTGAAAATTTCAAACTCGAATGCTAAGTATCGTGTAGGATCCCCGGTTGCAACTGCTTGCTGCGCTATGTCTACGCCAGATGTGATCCATCGAAACTCCGCTGGCTGTTCAATCGCAATCGCGATGCTCGTCAGCAAAAGGCTAATCCATGCGGGACGCCTCGCAACCCACGTGGTTCGAACCAGCGCAATGGCAAGAATCAGGTCAGATAATGCGGTTAATTGCCAAGGACACCATCCAAGTCGCCATAAAAATGGGTGTTCACCAATATGTGAAACTCGCTGGGCTACATCGGTATGTCCACTCGGCAAACCCGGCAAAAGGAAAAAAAGCATCGACAGCATCGCGGTTCCATGGCAAAGTATCGTGAACGTGAATGCCCCAAGCAAGAACTTTGAGTCCGATGGAATCCGCAACAAGAATTGTTTCAAGCTAGCCCATTCTACGTATGAAAGAGAAAACCACTCAGCCAATCCATCAGGAGAACACCCGACCTAGGAATTTCCCTTTGATGGGTCGTGAAGTCGTTATTCCCTCAAACATTCGTGATCCGCTGAAGGAACAAAATTGTACAAAATTAGGCCTCAATTAGTTAACAGAATACAAAAGTCTTGTCTTTATTGCCTACGTATCGTATGATGGCCCTAGACATTTCTAATGGGAAATGTGATAACAACATGAATATCTTCAGCATAATTTGGAGTCTCGTCGTCGGACTTGTAGTTGGAATCCTGGCAAGAACGCTTTTGCCAGGTTCCCAGCATTTATCGCTCCTAATGACCGCCCTGTTTGGAATCGCGGGTTCGTTCGTTGGTGGATTCGTTGGCGGACTCATCAAAAAACCGGAGGATGGCGCAAAATTCCACCCTGCAGGAATCATCATGTCGATTATTGGAACGATGATCCTCATGTATGTCGCCGGAATGATCATCCACAAACCATAAATAATTGCGTGAAATTGAAACCCTCGCAGTTGCGATGGGAGCCAGTTGGGCCTCGGGCATACGGCTATACGCTGGCGTGGCAACACTTGGCTACCTGCAACACTTTGGACTGACCAAGCTTCCAGGAAGTTTGGAAGCTCTTGGTCACCCGTGGGTGATCGGCGTAAGCACACTACTTTTTGTCGGTGAATTTTTTGCCGACAAAATACCTTTGCTTGACTCCGGGTGGGATTTCATCCACACGTTCATTCGCATTCCAGCGGGAGTAGTGCTCGCCTCAATGGCGTTCACAAAATATCCTTCCCACATCATTGTCATTGCTGGTTTGATCGGTGGGACGCTCGCGCTTACTTCTCACACCGGAAAATCGACCAACCGACTGGTGATTAATCACAGCCCAGAACCAGTTTCAAATTGGGGTCATTCGGTATGGCATGACATTTCGGGCGTCGCCATCGTGGCGCTGGCTCCATTCGTCCCTGTATTCACAATATTTCTGGTTGCAATGCTCTTCTTGGCTAGCTGTGTGATTCTATATAGAGCTTGGCCATATCTGAAAAGACCGCTTTTCAATTGGCCAAAGAACAAAAAGTAGACTCGTATGCTCGAGTGACCAGCCCAGACGCTCTATCGCCCAGCCCAATATGGCATCTGGGTTGATGTCCGGTTATCGGATTCCTACGCCTCCGTCCACATTGAGAACTTGGCCGGTGATGAAAGAGGCTGCATCGCTGGCGAGGAAAACGGCAGCTTCGGCCACCTCGATCTCTTCACCGAGTCGTCCCATCGGGACCATCGCAGCCATCATGGCTTCTGCATTTTCTCGACTTCCTGCCATCGTTCCAACTCCCTCGGTCCAAATTGGCCCGGGGGCAACAGAGTTGACCCGGATTTTTGCTCCTACGAGTTCTACAGCGGCTGTTCGGGTGAGAGTGTTGATTGCGCCCTTGGTCAGTGAATAGGCGCTTGCGCCAGCAAAACCGATGTCGGCAACGACACTCGACGTAAGAACGATTGAGCCGCCCCCTTCGCCGAACGCCTTGCTGAGATGCTTAATACCAAAGTATGCACCCTTAATATTGATGTCAATTTGATTGGTCAAGTCGACGTCGGTTTGATCTCCAATCGGATTAAAGCGGAAGACGCCGGCGTTAAGGAAAGCAACATCGACCTGACCATAATGGCTAATAGTCTTGTCGACGAGGTTCTTGACTTCGGATTCGTGTTGAACATCGGTCTTAACAAAGATCGCGTCACCTCCGGTAATGTTAATTTCGGCAACCACTTCGGCCCCTTCGGACTCCCTCCGGCCGGCAACGACCACCTTTGAGCCTCGCTTGGCGAGTAATATGGCCGTTGTACGGCCGATGCCGGATGTAGCTCCGGTGACGATTGAAACTTTTCCAGTAAATGAGTGCATTGCAATATATCGATACGCATCGATATATTCATCCGTTCACTTTTTTCCGAGAATCTTTCGTTTAAGTTCATCGAGGTACTCCTCGACCAACGGTTGATTGACGGAAAGGAGCATGCTTCGCCCTTGCTTAACGCCGCTAACCAATCCAGCTTCGATCAGTTCGGAAATGTGGTGCGAAAAAGTGGATTGGGAGACATCTATCTGCGACAGGACGTTTGTGCACGAAATACCCTCGTCTTCACTCAATTGGCGGATGATTTCAAGAATCTCC
>JAYVXG010000248.1:0-1957 GCA_043785475.1 Armatimonadota bacterium | reverse complement strand
TTTCGTGTTTGGACGATGCTGGAGTGGAGGTAAAGGTTATGAGGCATGACGGTTGCACCCAAGATGCCTAACGAAATGATGAGCGCGTCTTTTCCGGGCATGGAAGGCAGAAATGTCCCCTTGAGTGCAGCAGGCCAATTAGGATGAGAAACCACCATCTCGTAGACAAAGCACATAAAGACGGTCGCAACGAGCGTTAGAACAATCGCTTCGATCTTTCTGAAGCCAAACTTCATGAATCCTAAGAGGAGCAAGACGTCTAGGCCGGTGATAAGAACGCCAAGTTCAAGCGGAATATGAAACAGGAGATTCAGAGCCACTGCCGAGCCAACGACCTCGGCAAGATCGCATGCAACAATGGCAATTTCGCACATGATCCACATGGCAATCGCGGCGGGCTTCTTGTAGTAATCTCGGCACGCCATGGCCAGGTCTTTGCGAGTAACCAATCCCATTCGCGCACACAAAATCTGCAAGAACTGTGCCATGAGGTTGGAAACGAAAATCACCCAAAGCAGGGCGTATCCGTACTTCTGTCCTCCGGCCATGTCCGTTCCCCAGTTACCGGGGTCCATGTATCCAACGCTGACCAAGAAAGCAGGGCCACCGAAAGCAAGGAGTCTCCGCATCCAGGTGCCGCCAGAAGGAATCGCGACACTCTGGTTCGCTTCGGAAAGTGATTCCCTCACGACTCCTTTCGATTCAATCAGGCTCGCCTCTTCTTTGTACATAACGCCAATTTGAAAATGTAGCCTTGGCTACATTAGGTAATTATGCCGTAGCTTTGACTACAAAGTCAAGCCTATGCTACAATTTATGAGAGCACGAAAAAATGACGCTTGAAAAATCTACGAGCTTTGTACAGACCCGGGAAGCCCATCGCACCGAGCTTGTCGAAGATTACGTCGAAGTTATTCTTGAACTTGCAGAAGAAACCGGTGAAGCACGCTTGGTTGACATTGCAAAACGACTTGGCGTAGCCCACCCTACTGTCTCGAAGGCGCTCAAGAAACTCGAAATTGAGGGGTTCGTGACCCTCAAACCGTACCGGGGATTGAAACTCACTCAGCAAGGCGAGGAACTCGCAACGCGCTGCCGTCAGCGTCATAAAATAGTGGTCAATTTCCTGAGGGCCATTGGTGTTGATCATGCGACCGCCGAAATCGAAGCTGAAGGAATCGAACATCATGTCGGCCCATCCACCCTCGCAATAATGGCCGCCTTTCGCATTGAATCCTGAACTCCAGACCCTGAACTGTGACAACGGAGTACAATGTCTCCAAAGAGGAACCTCTAGAAATCATGCTATCCACACTCGCAATATTAACCATTTCTTCCTTGGTAAACCCAAAATTTGATGACCTAACCCTTGAGCCAAAGGGCGCAGTGATGGCCAGACTTGGTTACTTCCCAGTACCCATAACCCTTTCGACTAACAAGCCAAATCAAATCAAAAAGGAGCCCAAGTACAAATCAACACCCCAATACGGAACGATCAAGGTCGGAAACGGCCCCAAAAGTATCTTCGTAATTGCTCTCGATGAACCAAAAGGCTCCGACTTCAAAATCTACATTGATAAAAACCAGGATGGCGACCTTTCCAACGATGGAGATGGTGCCTGGAATACAAAAAGAGAAGGACAACGCCCAATGTACGGTGTTCTTGATGTTACGCTCAGAGCATCTTACGGAACGGACAAAGTCGAAACTTCTTCGTCCGACTACACGATTGGTCTTTACCGCTTCGTTCGAGAAGGCGAAAATCCCCTCTTCAGTTACCGAGAATCATCGCGGGGCGGCATGACCAGCATCGACGGCAAAATGCATAAGGTCTTGCTTGTGGAAAATGATGCCGACGGCGTATTCAACAAGTCGGCAAAAGATGTAGCCTCAGCAGCAAAAGGCAAGCCCGTCTGGATGCAGGTCGATATCAACGACAATGGTAAACCAGAAATGG
>JAYVXG010000247.1:0-6631 GCA_043785475.1 Armatimonadota bacterium | reverse complement strand
ATCCGGCCCGAACTTCGACCGGAACCGCGTCGTCGTTGGTATAGGGGAATCGCTGGGCTTCGAGAGCGCAATCAAATCGAGGGTCGCCATGCCATTCTTGGAAGTATATAGTTCCGGTTTTATGGGAGCCCGGGATGACCCAAAGGCACCCGTTTTCGACGGTGGCGTCGTCCAATGCGATCCAGCCGCCACAAAGAGAGCGGTCCCGCGTTGGGATATAAACTTCGTCTTGGTGCCATGCCTGACCGGGTTTTCCGGCGGCCTTGATGAAGAGCATCGACTGCATACATTTAACGTTTGGTCCAATAATATGCGTTAAAACATCCACAAATTGAGCAGACTTGAGGGTCTCAAACATGAGGTCGCTGATTTTGTGTGGAAAGTGGATACAGAGGATTTGACGGAGGATTTCTTCGTCGGCCTCGTTTCCGGTAAACGTTGGCGTGCCTTTCAGGTCACCGCGATCGCCTCGGCAAATCGCGGTTGCTTCTTTTCGAAGTGCCTCAATCGCTTCCGAGGAAAAAGCATCTTCAACCACCAAAAATCCGTTTTCCTTATAGAAGGCAGCCGCCTCAGCGGCCATTGGTAGCCGGAAATATTTGGTAGGGGCCTCGTTTTTTCTTGATTCCCAAGCTGAGAGCTGTTTGGCTTCTGCTCGTGTATTTAGGCTCGTCAAATTCGTCATGAGATCACTTGACAGCTTATCTTAACTGTGTCGTACACGGAGTATTCTCGCAACGTCCGTATGGTTTTATGGTGTATAAGAAAGAAACATGATCAAGCGTTTCATTTTTAAAATCGTGTTAGTCGCCATAGTCGTTTTGGGGATTCGGTACGCGATCGGAAACAAGAAATCCGGTGAGAACGTGACGGACGAACAGGCTTACAGCCAGAAAATGGGCGCATTCTCAGAACGAAGCAATGCGATCGAAAAAGAGGTTCAGGATGTGAATGCGAAGATTGCTTCTCAACCGGCAAAAACTCCAGGTTCCGGCAAGGAGCTGCTCGACACCCTAACCAGAGCGTACCAAGAGAAGGATAAGTATCTTGCTGAGTTACAAGCTATTGATGTTCCCAAGAAGTACGAGGAAGCGCACACCACTTTTTTAGCTTGGCAGAAGCAAGAGCACGAGACCGAAGGAAAACTCATTGAAGGGTACAAAGCATATTACGAGGGCAAAAAAGAAGTTGCCGCTTCGATTGATTCGTTGTTAGAAAGCAGTACGAAAGTGAGCAAAGCGTACGAGTCCAAGCTCGCAGACATAGCGAAAAAGAACGGGTTCGATTCAATTCAGAAATTTTTAAATCAGAAAGAGCCGCACTGAAAAAGAGAGTGGGTTTTCGCCGACTCGATGATTTTTGCGCGAACTTGTCCGGTCTTTGGTAACTTCACTGTTTGAAAGTTTAGCCAGCTATTTGCCCGCCTTCGCCTTATTTTCGCTTAGGCTCGATGGCTATGGCGGGCATTTATTTTCCTTGAGAAAATAAATGGAGGAGAGAAGGAGATTCGAACTCCTGAGCCCTTTCAGGCTTCTTGTTTTCAAGACAAGCGCGATCGACCACTCCGCCATCTCTCCAAACTGTCCACTCATAATACTCGGTTGAAAGACTCGGGTACCAAGGGTGTGGGCGAAGATTTGTGCAATATTCCGGAGACACCGGGTTCGATTTGGTACCATTCATGTACATGGATTTTGGAATGGTTATAGCCGTAACTCTCGGCATTTGCGTCGTCGGTGCGTCGAGTCAGGCACAGACAAAGATGAAAGCAGAGCCGTTCCCGCTATCCGATGTTCAACTTCTCGCGGGCCCATTTGCCGACGCCAACAAAGTCTGCGTCAGTTACTTGGAGACAATCGATACGGATCGACTGTTGCACAGTTTTCGGCAAAACTCTGGATTGCAACCAAAAGGCAAAATCTACGGAGGCTGGGAGAATTCTGGATTGGCCGGGCATTCGCTGGGACACTTTTTGACTGCTTGCTCGCAAGAGTACGCCAGTAGCAAGAGTCCGAAGCTAAAAGCAAAGCTGGATTATATCGTCAGCGAACTGGTCGAGTGCCAGAAAAGCCGACCAGACGGATACATTGCGGCAATGCCCGACGGGGATCGAGTCTGGACGGAGGTGAAAAAGGGTGATATTCGGTCGCACGGTTTCGATTTGAACGGCCTGTGGTCGCCTTGGTACACCCATCACAAAGTACTGATTGGATTGATCGACGCCTACAAGTTGGCATCGAATAAAGATGCATTGGTGGTCGCGCAGAAGTTTGCCGACTGGATGATTGATGAAACAAAGGGTCTGACTCCCGAGCAATGGGAAAAGATGTTGGGTTGCGAGTACGGCGGAATGAACGATGCCTTGGCCGAGCTTTACTCGATTACTTCGAAGACGCAATATTTGGACCTAGCCCGTAAGTTTTATGATCATCGGGTCCTGGACCCGCTGACAAAAGGCGAAGACGATCTTCCGGGAAAGCACTCCAATACGCAAATTCCGAAGATCATTGGCCTGGCTCGCCTGTCGGAAGTTTCTCCGAATGAACAAGACGCCAAGGCGGCAAAGTTCTTTTGGGATACCGTGGTTCACCACCACACTTACGCAATTGGCGGAAACAGCAATCATGAGTATTTGGGCAAGCCCGACGAACTGAGCGATCGGCTCTCAAGCAACACGTGTGAGACATGCAACACGTACAACATGCTCAAGCTGACTCGACACTTGTTTGAGTGGGACCCCCAGGCAGGGTATTTCGACTACTACGAAAGGGCGCATTTGAACCATATCTTGGCGTCTCAAGACCCTAAGACTGGTGGCGTGACCTACTTCATGCCGCTTGGTCCCGGTTCGCGACGCACGTATAGCAATGCGTTTGATGACTTTACTTGCTGCCATGGCTCGGGTATGGAAAACCATACGAAACACGCCGACAGCATTTACTTTCATACCGGAAACTCTCGCCTGTTCGTGAACTTGTTTATTGCCAGTGATTTATCGTACCAGGGTCAAAAAATTGAGATGAACACCGCGTTTCCAACGGATGGAAAGGTCAGCATTTCGATCAAATATGGACCGTCGAAGTCGTACGAAATGGCGATTCGACGCCCGGGTTGGGCGACCGGTTCGTTCGACGTTTCGGTTAACGGCAAACTCGTCAAAACTCTTTCAACGCCGTCATCTTATGTCGTGATCAAACGCGCATGGAAAAAGGGTGACAAAGTGGAATTTACTTTGCCGATGAGTCTGCATTCAGAAGCAATGCCGGACAATCCGAAGCGGGCGGCCCTGATGTACGGTCCGTTGGTTTTGGCGGCAGATCTGACTGTGAAGGGCGGTTCTCGACTCGGAGCCGGCGAAATCGAGCGATTCCCGGTTTTGGTTACCGACAACAAACCCATTTCGTCGTGGCTGGTCAAGGATTCGACCAAGCTTGAGTTTAAAACTCAAGGCGTCGCTCGGCCCAACGAAATCACGTTGCTTCCTTTTTACCAAATGCACCAACAGCGATACGCGGTTTACCTGGATGAGTTCTCGGATAGCGAATGGGCAGCCGCCGAGGCGAGTTATCGTGCCGAGGAAGCTCGTCGAAAAGACCTGTTGGATCGCACGATCGACATGGTTCGCATTGGAGAAATGCAGCCTGAGCGGGATCACAAGCTGACGTCAGAAAAGAACGACGTGCGCGGTACCGATGGGAAGAACTTCCGGTCGCCGATGGTGGATGGTTGGTTCCAGGTGGAAATGAAATGCGACCCTGCTGTGGCTACCGAATTGGTGATGACGTACTGGGGCAATGAACGAATGCGGCCCGATTTTGAGGTACTGATCGACGGAAAGGTGGTTGCCTCGGAGACCTTAAAGGGCAAGCCGAAGAACCAATTCTTCGACGTGACCTATTCGATTCCGAAGGAATTGACGGCCGGGAAATCGATGGTGACCGTTCGGGTTCAGACCAAACCTGGCAAAGGCGGAGCATCGGTGACGGGGATGCGGTTAGTTCGAGCGAAATAGAATTTAGTTGGGAGTTGGGAGCGTGAGGTGACTCGCCGACCAATATGTGTCCATCAAATATCAGACTCAAATAAGCGGACTATCATTTACTAGCGTGGGGTGATATGATGCATGTCAATGAACACTATTCAGACCCTTCGAGCTAACTTGCTATGCGGAGCCCTTTGCCTTTCGATTTCGGGAATGGCGTTGCCAGCCGGAGCATCTCAGCAAACCAAGGTCAAGGCCATTTCCATATCCTGTTACATTCCTCAAGCCCCCAAGAAGAGCCCAAAGAAGAGCCTTTATGACCGCCTCGGCGGGGTCTTTGCGATTTCTGCCGTAATTAACCACTTTAGCGACGCATTGATTGAAAACCCGATGGTAGGACGAACATCCAAAAATCCTGCACTCAAGAAGTGGAGCACAGAGAACTTAGACCGACTGCCCGGTCTGAAGTTTATGCGCACTCTTTGGGTCTGCAACATCACGGGTGGGCCGTATGTGTACTCGCCGACAAAGCCAGGAAAGACAAAGCTGGGCCTCGAGAAGGCGCACCAGAAATTCCACATTTCTTCCCAGGAGTTTAATGAAGTGGCAGCCGAACTGGGGCGAACCCTGGACTTCTACAAGGTCCCGAAGGCAGAGAAAGGAGAAGTCCTGGCCGCTTTTGCTGCGCACAAGCACGAGGTTCTTGGCGGTTAGGCGAGGAGTTTGTCGATCTCCTCGTAGCCGGTTGGTAGGGTGATTCCATCCTTTTTTGCACCAGCCTCGAGTAGGTATTTGACAGATTCGGGGCCGCGACGATTCATCCAATAGGAATCGACGCACGCCTTCACCGCCAGGAACAACGCGGTCTTTCCGTTGCCATCGACCGCGTTGATGCCGGCGCCGCGATCAATCAAGGATTTTACCGCGTCATGATGCCCTTTCCAACTGGCGACATGGAGCGGCGTACTGTTCCAGGGAATGCCGAAGTAGCCGTCTCCGGGGTACCGAGAGTCCACTGGGATGCCGAGGTTTAGCAGGTTTCGCACTCCCGCCGCGTTTCCCGTCCCGGCAAACTCAGCCAGAAGCGAACCCTGATACTTCAACAAGCGCAACGCCTCCTGGCCCGCACTCTTAATAGCTAACTGGTCATCCATGGCACACGCCTGAATAAGGCTTTCCAATTCATCCGTTACCGCAGTGTCAAATCCCCGCTCCTGAAACAGTCGTAATGCATCACCTCGCCCTCGCCGAGCGGCGTTTGTGATGACGGTTCGCTTGTCCTGGTTACTGGGCATACTCGGGTCAGCCCCATGATCCAGCATTAGTTCGATCATGGCCAGCTGATTGTCCCGTTTGATCGCCCAATGGAATGGACTTGCGCCCCATTGAGTCATGAGGTTTGGATCGGCTCCGTTTTCGAGCAGCATCCGCATTCCGTCGATATCGTGAAAGTCTGCTTTTCGGACGAGCATCATTGAAAGGCTCTTTGCGTTCAATTTTCCGCTCGCAATCAGTGCGGCTACAGCTCCATTGTTATACGTTTCCGGCGCATGGTAGGGAGTTTCGTTGTCGTTGGGATCGGCTCCAAACTCGAGCAAGACCTTGGTTACTCCGGCGTGCTGGGCAACCCCCGAAGCGCCGTAAAGCACGCTTTCCCATTCCGGGTTCGTGGACGAGTGGGTATGATCGCGCCAACCGGCATTTGGATTGGCTCCGGCCATGAGCAAGGCAGTGGCGCACTTAACGAAACCGTCTGATCGGCTTTCATCGAGCCGGAGATAGCGCGAGAAGCAAAGGTAAGTGAGGGCATCCCATTTGTTTGGCCCTCCTTTCTTGGTCGCGTTCTTGGGGTTTTTCTCAATCCAGCTTTTAACGGTCTCAAAGTCGCCTAGAATTGCGGCCGCAAAAATATCTTTCTTAGCGAGATTGGGGAATTCGGCGAGGATTTCGTTGGCGACAGTCAGGTCTCCAGCTTGGTGAGAGGTTCCATCGAGTGGCGCACACGCGGAGCGGATGAAATCGCGATACGGATCCTGACTTGCAAGTGCTTCTTCAATTCCGACAATGAACTTGGGCCAACTTTCAAAGCCGTACTCTCGGGCGATGATGAATTGGGCATCGGCAAGGACGAATTTGGCTTTGTCGACTTCTTCCGGGCTCAACTTCTCGAATCGAGGATGCCTTTTGGCGATATGGTACCGGTCGATGGGAACATCTTGGCCTTCCCAGCGGATAGTTCCTGGTTGCAACCAGGCTTTGACGACGTCTTTGGCGAGCTTTTTATAATGCTCTATGTTTGGCCGCGAGGGCAGTTGTCTTTTATTCATTTGTACGAACACCGTTTTTGGTTCGCCTGGAGTCCGCCCAAATCAGGCATGAAACGAGATTCGTTGCGTGTCTGTTACAAGTAACAAAGGTGGGTACAACCCTTTCCGCGGACTGGAAGCGCCCTTAGCGCTTTCCTCATTGTAACGTGTTTTGGGTGGTTGCCGTCAATGACCAAGAAATTTTTCTGGCTACTGCGAGTTAAACTGTGAACCATGCGACCGGTTTCGGTTTTCATGGATGTTGAGGATCCAATCAATCCGCTGGCTGATCCCGCGGCGTTAGACATCGCCCAAGTGTTTACGAATTTGTCGGTGAAGGGTT
>JAYVXG010000246.1:0-1960 GCA_043785475.1 Armatimonadota bacterium | reverse complement strand
ATCCGAAAAGCACATCTCACGGCATGAGCCGAAATGGTCCGCCAGATCTGCGAATGCATCGACTCCAGGAGATTGTGACTTGGTGGAAGCGGCACTTGGCGTAGAAACTGAGAGAGCGAATTGTAGGGCCGACACCTCGGCCCTTAGAGCGACAACATGATTCGATTGATATCGGCAATTTACCCTTCGCCCGTAGCGCCGAAGTTTGGAATGCCATTTTTGAAGGATTGCAGTTCCGGAATTACCTTAGTCGGGAGAATATTGGTTCGCCTCGACGGTACCAGCGAGGATAGATTAGGCATTTCTGTAGGTGTTTTGAATCGCTATAAGGGTGGAAGCATGGCGTGGCCGCCCTTATCTTGGCGGGCAAGATGATGAAAGTGACCATTCGGCCAGCCGAATATGTAGACGCCGCAGAAATTCATCGAGTTTTCCTTTCTGCCATCCGGGCGATTGACGATTCGTACTATAACCAAGCTCAACGAGACGCTTGGGAGGCGGCGATTTTGCCAGAATCCTGGCCTACGAGGATGTTGGAGCTTCGGTTTATCGTTGCAGAGTTTGACGGCGAGATTGTGGGCTTTGCCTCTTGGTCCGAAACCGTTTTGGAACACATTTATGTCGTTGGAATTCGCGGGAGAAAGGGCATAGGCTCGGCCCTCATCGAATCCGTATTGGAGAATTTTCGAGACAAGGAAGTCGGATTAATTGCCTCAAACAATGCGGTCAGCTTTTATGCTCGGTTTGGCTTTATCGAGGAAGAAAGGTTGATCAAGCAACTAGGATCAGTAGGTGTTCCTTGCATCCGAATGAAACGGCCAGTCGTATAGCTTCAGGAAATGCGACAATTGAGTTTGACGACCGTGATGGACAATCTGTTGGATTAGTTGAGGATGGAAGCTCAGGCTCACGCGTGATGGACAGGCAGTACAAGCAAAGGCTCACTTCGCTAGGACGTGGGAAGAAGCTTGTTGCACCAACGTTCTATCGGCGGGCAGCAACGAGGATATGTTGCCATCTCTCGGTGAGGCGGTCGGTATTGACGCCGTTGTGGCCTCTCGATGAGTGAACAAAGTAACCGTTTCCGAGATAAAGACCGGTGTGGCCGATAGTGGCCCGTTTCTTTTCCCAGAAGTAAAGTCGATCGCCCGCTCGGAGATCCTCCAGACGTTGAATCGGAGTGCCGACCTTGGCCTGCTCGGCGGCGGTACGAGGAAGATTGATGCCGATATCGCCATAGAGTTTCTTGACAAAACCGGAGCAATCTATTCCGCTTGAAATGTTGTCGCCTCCCCAGACATAGGGAGTTCCGATGTAATTGAGGCCCTTCTTGGCGGCGGTAGCACGCGACGATGAATTGGATTGACGCACCACCTGGGGAAGAATTGCGACTTTTGACGCCTTTGCGTAGCCGTAAATTCCGTTCGACATGACCACCTTGTGGTAGCTATCGCTGTAGTTTGCGACAATTAGATATTGGTATTGCTTCGCCGTGTAAAACACCCGTGACTTGGTGTTGGGTGACGCGTAGATTCGAGCCGACTCCAACGCTTGTCCCAGGTTGCCAAGAACTCGACCTTCGGTTGCGAAGGAATGGGCACTGACGGTCAACAACAGCCAAACAAAAAGTTTTCTCATGAATCTAACTAAAATATTATCGGTCAAAACCCAGCAAACTGGATTCTTGACTTTAAGCATTTACGAGTGAAAACGCTCGTAAAACAGTAAAACCATCAATTCCGCCCAAAAGTTCCTTCGTTGCTCTTTCGGGGTGGGGCATCATGCCCAGAACGTTTCCTGCTTTATTGATGACGCCAGCAATGCTCGAAACGGAACCGTTAGGATTCGCTGAATCTTCGAGTTCTCCATTTACATTGACGTATCGAAAGGCAATTTGTTCGTTATCTTCCAGGGATTTCAGTCCATCTTCGTCAATGATGTACCTGCCTTCGCCGTGGGC
>JAYVXG010000245.1:0-1962 GCA_043785475.1 Armatimonadota bacterium | reverse complement strand
CAGGTCATCGGAGAGTTCATCGTCCACGGCACCCTGATTCCTATAAACGGATTCGGTTCAATGCCTTTGATAGCAAATCCCAAAACCAAAAGCAAACCGGACAACATTACGGGAATCAATGCCAGGATCGCTCCGTGGTTTTGTGATAACAGCATCTTGTGAATGACTAAAAGGAAGATGACCATCGCAGCCGAAACAACATTGATGCCTTTCGTGGCGTTGATTTTTAGTCGGTTGCCGCTGACCAATCCGATCAAGCCGAAAACCACGCTCAAGACAAGGAGCATGATAGGAATGAACAATAAGGCTTCCCACCGGCTTCCATAGCGGTCTGGCAGTCCGTTCAAGCCCCAATGCATGGGTACTTGGCTTGCTACTGTGCTGGCGAAGATCAAACTCATCAATCCTGCTATGAGGGCACCAATCACAAGGATCAATCCGGCGATGTATTTCACTTAAAATGAGTATACAGAGGTGCCCTGATTAGGGTTGCAACAAGGTTCTACTTGTGGTTGAAGCCGCGGAGATCGCTGGGCATAATTCCTAGGATTTCTTTGAAGGCATCCCGAAGGGCCTGGGGGGCACCAAAACCTGATTTTGTTGCGATTGCATCAACCGACAATTTGGTCGTGATCAACAATTCGATTGCGTACGAGGTACGGCACCGCTCCACAAACGCTTGGAACCGCATCCCCGAATATTGCTTAAATACTCTTGAAAAATGGTGCCCTGAGTAGCCAACAATACCGGCTGCATCAGGAACGGGCCAGTATCCTGCGGGATTCTTTCGAACCATTTCTAGCAGGGGCCTCATTGACTCGGGGAATAAGTGATCGATGGGACAAAGGTTAATATCGTCCTTGCTCGAAAGAATTTGACCAAGCGTCGAGTAAAGAATGCCAATCATAATAAGTTCGAAATTTCGATTGGGTTCGTTAACAATCTGATTAAGCAGCTCCACCGAGTGCGCATGGATCGGAAAGACGCTGTGAGCCGCAACGAATCGCTTTGATTTTTCAAAACTTGCAGATAGTTTCGGTAAGGAGGATGCCTTCCACAGAACCATGATCGATTCATGACTTCCTTTTGTGACCCTCATCTTGATTGTGCGAGACCGACACAAAAAAACTGTATCGGCCGGTACTACTACTGGAAGCGGGTGCTCCTCAGATTTAAAAAGGGTTGTCCCCTTCTTTTTCACCAAAAGAGCCCATGTCTCAGTGCCAAGATCAGTCTCACCATCGACCGTTTCGCCGATTTCCTGATCGAATTCCAGCACCTTGAAACAACCCGTCGAACCCGGGTACTGAATTTCTCGAAAGAGCTGCTTTGCTGGTTCCTCTCGAAAGGAAACAGAAAAGTCTTTTTTCGTAATTGTTGGTCGAATTGCAGTAATTGGCCTTGTCCTAGTTTGTGATGTGAAAATGGTTGTACCATGATTTGAGGTAGAACATTAGGAGTGCGTGAATCATTTAGTGTCGCAATTGTAGGTGCGACCGGCGCGGTAGGCGGAGAATTTTTACGATTATTCGAGCAACGGAAGTTTCCGATTAGCTCCCTGACCCTATTAGCCAGCGAGCGGTCCGTCGGGAAACACATGGACTTTGCTGGTTCATCCCTTGAGATAAACGAGGCTAAACCTGGAGCGTTTGCCGGAGTTGACGTGGCTTTCTTTTCGGCTGGCGCTTCGCGGTCAAAAGCATTGGTTCCTGATGCTCTTGCCGCGGGAGCGTTGGTTATTGACAACTCAAGTGCTTTTCGAATGGACCAGAACGTTCCGTTGATCGTTCCTGAAGTTAATCCCGACACGTTTACTTCCAAGAACCGACTATTCAGCGTTGGAAATTGCACTGCAATCTTGCTTTGCACCGCAATCCACCCGCTGCGCAAACTTGGAAAGCTGGAAAGGATAATTGTCAGCACTTATCAAAGCGCCAGCGGAGGAGGGGCGGGAATGATGCG